>CAJOPJ010000232.1 GCA_905236325.1 uncultured Selenomonadaceae bacterium | reverse complement strand
TTCACCTGCAGATTTACAAATTTCCGCAAATTTATTTATCGAAATTTCCGGCTTGTCAATGCCAATGTTAAAAATATCGAACTTGCCATTCAGCAAAATTTTGAAACAACCTGCCGCCGCGTCAGCAATGTGGCAAAAAGTTCTGCTAGGTGCGCCGTCCGACAAAATTACAATATCTTCATTTTGGAAAATATTTTTTGCAAAGTCAGCAGGAACGCGTTTATCATTCAACTTCATTCCGGGTCCATAAGTATTAAACAAGCTCACAATTCCAATCGGCATTTTAAATTCCGACGCAAAATATCTGCACATTGTTTCGCCAAAGCGTTTTGATTCATCGTAGCAGGAACGTGGACCGGTTGTACTTACATTGCCATTGTAATTTTCATCAGTCGGCACTTTATCAGCCGGCGGATCTCCATAAATTTCGCTGGTGGAGAAAAATAAAAATCCCGACAAATTTTTGTCCTTGAAAAATTCAAGCAAATTTCGCAAGCCCCAAACATCAGCGTCCAAAGTTTCAATCGGAAATTTTCTGTAGAAAGTCGGCGACGCAACTGAAGCCATATGCAAAATATAATCAACATTTTCAGCGTCGGGCAGATTTTCAAATTTGTCGTGAATGACATCAAATTTTTTGAACAAAAAATGTTCATTCTCAGCTAATTTTTCCAGCCAATGCGCTTGACCTAAAATCAGATTGTCTAAGCAAATAATTTTTTTCAAATTCAATTTTTGGCGGAAGTAATGCAGGAAGTGGGCGAAATAATAGCCCATGTGCCCTGCGCTACCTGTCATTAAAATTGTTTTGCCGGAAAATTTTTCACGCTCGGCTATAGATAATTTTCCGAAAGTGTAATCTAAATCTTTTTGCAGTTGATTGTTCATTAAAAATTTTCACCTCAAGCCCAAACTTTCCACGGCGGATTATTTTTCCAAAGTTCCTCAAGTTTATTTTTATCGCGCAAAGTATCCATACATTGCCAAAAGCCGTCGTGCCGATAAGCCATAACTTCGCCGGCTTGCGTAAGATTTTTCATGGTCGCCTGTTCAAGCATAGAATTTCCATCAACATAATCAAAAACATTTGCGTTCATAATCATATAGCCGCCGTTAATGTAGCCGACATCTTCCTTGCTTTTTTCTCGAAAAGCCAAAACTTTGTCGCCTTCAAAATCCAAGTAACCGAATCGACTTTCAGGTTTAATTGCAGTCAGCGTGCAAATTTTTCCGTGCGCCTTATGAAAATCCAACAGCGCAGAAATATTAACGTCCGAAACGCCGTCGCCATAAGTCAGCATAAAATTTTCTTCGCCTTCAAGGTAAGGCTGAATTTTTTTCAAACGACCGCCTGTCAAAGTATCATAACCTGTATCGACTATTGTAACTTTCCACGCTTCAGAAAAATTATTGTGAACTTTGATGCGCTCCGCGCCTTGAAAATCAAAAGTCACATCGCTGTTGTGAAGTGTGTAATTGGAAAAATATTCCTTGATAATGTGCTGCTTATAACCTGCGCAAATTATAAATTCATTGTAGCCAAAGTGCGAATACTCCTTCATAATGTGCCACAAAATCGGCTTGCCGCCAATATTTACCATTGGCTTAGGTATTAGCTGCGATTCTTCGCTAATGCGCGTACCGAAACCGCCGGCTAAAATTACAACTTTCAAACCATTCACCTCAAAAAAAAATAGGCAACTTGCGCTGCCTTACAAAAAATTTTTTAAACCGGCGCAGGATTTTCAGGATTGAACGCAGGTTCAGAAACTTCATTAGCCTTTGAGAAATCAAGCGGCGGCTCCAGCAAAGTTTTTGTCAAGTCAATGACTTCCCCTTCCTTGCCGAAAACAATTTCCTTCAATTCCGTCGCCGTGATAGTTTCTTTGTCAATCAAAGCCTGCGCGATTAAATCAAGTTCGTGGCGATGTTCATTGATAATCTGTCGGCAAGCGTCATAAGCCTCCTCAAGATATTTATGAACTTCCTTGTCAATTTCGCCTGCGACTTCTTCAGAATAGTTGCGCTGATTTTGTCCGCCGAGTAAATATTGTTGCGACTGATCACTGCCGTAAGCCACAGGCCCTAAAACTTCGCTCATGCCGTACTGCATAATCATTGAACGCACAATCTTGCTTGCCTGCTGAATGTCTTGCGACGCGCCTGTTGAAATTTCATTCAGGACAATTTCTTCAGCGACGCGACCGCCCATTGCAACTTTCAACCTGTCAAGCAGTTCGGAGCGCGTTGCGTAATTTCTGTCTTCCTTAGGCAACATCAAAGTGTAACCGCCGGCGCGACCGCGTGGAATAATTGTAACTTTGTGGACAGGATCTGCGTGTTTAAGCATCATTCCGACAAGTGCGTGACCGCCTTCGTGG
>CAJOPJ010000231.1 GCA_905236325.1 uncultured Selenomonadaceae bacterium | reverse complement strand
CCTGCCGTTGTACTGAATATGTCAAATGGACTTTTCCGCGACTATTTTTTGCGCTTTGGAATGGATTTATTCAACATCGACAAAAATAATTTTCCTGAACAGCTATATAATTTTTATATGCAAAATCTGCCAAATCTTTACAGCACATACCAAATGCTTGAGGACGCAGAATCTAAAAAAACTTATCTAGCGTTTATCAAAGGTCGCGTCACCAACCGCGTTAAAGACTTCATATACGCGCCGGAACCACAATATTTTTTGCAGGAATGTGCGCCGCGTTCAGGTGATATTGCTATTGACGGCGGCGCATTTGACGGCGCAACAGCGCGTGATTTCAGCTTGGCAGGTGCTAAGGTTTATGCTTTTGAAATGGACAGCAAAAATTATCAAAACTGCCTTGCGCTTGCTGAAAAATACAACTTCACAATTGAAAATTTTGGACTCAGCAATAAGCGCCAAGAAACTGCATATTTTGAAAGTTCAGCCGGCAGTCATCAAGTTAAATTTGGCGAAACAGGTTTAACAGCAAAATTCACAGACTTAGATAGCTATGTTCTTGAAAAAAATTTGCCGCGCGTTGATTTTATAAAGCTGGATATTGAAGGCGCAGAACTTGATATGCTGCACGGCGCGTATAAAACTATTTCAACTTGGAAACCACGACTTGCAATTTCAGCTTATCATCGCCCTGACGACCTGTGGACATTGATTAACTACATAAAATCCCTCCGAACAGATTATAAATTCAAATTCCGCCACTACAAAACAGATTATTCCGGCTACTTCAAATCAGACGCCGAAAAACAAATTTTAGATAATTTAGACTCCGACTATTGGCAGTCAACTTGGTGCGAAGGCGTTCTATATTGCTATTAAAAAACTGGACAAAACTTCCAACAAAATGTAAAATATCCCTGTATGTTGATTATTTGTAGCAGGAGGTTTTACTATGGAAAAATCAAAAGTTTACTTCAGTGATATGCGCGTAAAAGTCGGAACAAGCTTGCTGGACAAATTACGCAACCTGTGCATAAAAGCCGGTATCAAAAATATCGATATGACAGGCAAATTTGTCGCAATAAAGATGCACTTCGGCGAACTCGGCAACCTAGCATTCATTCGCCCCCAATATGTCAAAGTATTAGCAGATTTAATCAAGGAACAAGGCGGCTATCCTTTCGTCACGGACTGCAACACATTATATCCCGGCAGCCGCAAACACGCCCTTGAACATATGGACTGCGCAAACTTCAATGGCTTTAACACAACAACAACAGGCTGTCAAATCATAATAGGCGACGGCTTGCGCGGCACTGATGAAGCTGAAGTTCCAGTCAAAAACGGCGAACTGGTCAAAACAGCAAAAATCGGACGCGCAATTATGGACGCAGATATATTTATCAGCCTTGCACACTTCAAAGGCCACGAAATGACAGGCTTTGGCGGCGCAATAAAAAATATCGGAATGGGCTGTGGAAGTCGCGCCGGAAAAATGGAACAACATAGCTCAGGCAAAGTCGTAGTCAATGAAGAACTTTGCAGAGGTTGTCGCCGTTGCGCTAAGGAATGTGGCTCCGGCGCAATCAGCTATGAAGGCGGCAAGGCGCATATAGATAAAAATATTTGCAAAGGCTGTGGACGCTGCATTGGTGCGTGCGCTTTTGACGCTATCGCCAATGAAGACTGGGACGCAGGTGACAAACTTGATAAAAAAATGGCTGAATACGCGCAAGCTGTTTGCCAAGATAGACCTTGTTTCCACATCAATATGGCAATAGATATTTCACCAAACTGCGACTGTCACGGCGAAAATGACGCGCCGATTTTGCCAAATATCGGTATGTTCGCCTCATTCGACCCTGTTGCAATTGATCAAGCTTGCGTCGATATGGCACAAAAACAAACGCCATTTGCAAACAGTCAACTCGGCGAAAATCTTGCAAAACCCGATTGGCAACATCACCACGACCACTTCCTAGATAGCAATCCAAATGTTCATTGGAAAGAAACTCTTGAACACGCTGAAAAAATCGGTCTCGGCTCCCGCGATTATGAACTTCTAACTGTCAAATAAAAAATCTCAACTTCAAATAAAAAAAAAGGCAAATAGTCAAAAATATTTCTTGACTTTTTGTCTTTTTTTATTTATTATTTGCACAGTTAAAATATAAATAACAATTTACAAATAGATGGAGTGATAAAAATGGCTGGAGAGAAATTTACAAACAAAGCGCAAGAAGCAATACAATCAGCACAACAGTTGGCGGCAATGAAGTATCATCAAGAGTTCAATTCAAAGCATTTACTTTCGGAGTTAATTAAAGCACCTGAAGGCTTAATGGCGCAAATTTTAGCAGACAGCGCAGTTGACTTGCCAATGTTGAAAGTACGCCTTGAATCGGAATTGAACAAAATTCCAAGCGTGCACGGACAAGAACGCTTAACAATGGGCATTGACTTGGCGCGAGTTATCGGCAAGGCGCGTGAATATGCCGCGTCAATGCGCGATGAATTTATAAGCACAGAACATTTGCTAATGGCATTGGTAACCGACGGCGACGCCGAAGTTCAGCAAATAGCGCGTGAGTTCAAATTGACTCGTGAAAAAATCGACAGCTCAATCAAGAAAAATCGCAAACAAAATGTCACAACCGACAATCCTGAGGAAAATTATAAGTCGCTCGATAAGTACGGCAGAGATTTAACCAAAGCCGCACGCGCAGGGAAGTTAGACCCTGTGATTGGTCGCGATGAAGAAATCAGGCGCACGATTGAAATTTTAAGTCGCAGGACAAAAAATAATCCTGTTTTAATCGGTGAGCCGGGCGTTGGCAAAACTGCCATT
>CAJOPJ010000230.1 GCA_905236325.1 uncultured Selenomonadaceae bacterium | reverse complement strand
TGTCGGAAAAATTATTGCGCCATTTTTGGAATTTAAATTTTCTGAACTGAATTTTTCAAAATTATAACCAAAATTATTTTTGCCGAAAGTCCAACTATCGGAATTTTTCACCAGCAAAACTTCCAACTTGTAAATTGCAGCCAACTTGCCGGCTTCATTTATTATTGAATCCAAAATTTGATTTTCAAGCTTTTCGCGTTCCGATACCACTTCCTGAAGTTCTCCAGCAAGTTCACGCCTTTTGGTCTGTCTTGAATTTATTTCTTGTATTGCTTGTTCTGTCAAAGAGCGATTACGTTCTTGCACGGCTTGAATTTTTTCTTCGGCTTCAGTTGTTGATTCAGTGCGTAATTTTTCAATTTCTGCGCGTGCTTGTGCAAATTCTTCAGCAGTTGCATCTTCAACGCGCTGATTTATTTCTGCCGTCCACTGTTCCAACATTTCGCGCTGCTTTTCATTGCGTTCAAGCGTAATTTGCTCAAGTTCGGCTTGCAGTTGTTCAATTTCATCAACTTTAAGTCGCAAATTATCAGCGTTTTGAAGTTTCAGCGTAATATTCAGTGCGGCGTTTAGGTAGTAACTTCTGACTTCATCGCGGCGACGCAAATATTCTTCGCGTGATTCGGCAGTAATTTGTTCAGCCAACTGCTTTTTTTTGGCACGCAATTCTGCCATTTTTGCCATAATTTCTTGCATATTTCTTTCACGCGCCGAGCGTTCAATCGACTGCGTATCTACTTCCGGTTCAGTTTGCGGCGGTTGATAAGGCTGCATTACTGCGTCAAGTTCAAGACGTAATCTTTTTTCACGCGCAATTAAATTTTGCAATTTTTCGCCGTCGGGGTGTTTAGTTTTTATTCTGGCTAAGTCGATTATTCCGAAGCCTTGCGGTTCTTGATTTGCAGATTGTTGTGTTTCAACTGTGGAAGGCGATTGATTTTTTTGCACACTGAAAAAATATGCTCCGCCGGCAATCAAAATTGCTGACAGTGCCGCCGCAGTCAATTTGTATTTTTTTTGCAAAAGCCGTCCACCTTCCAATAAAAATAGCTTTTAACTTCTAGCAAATTTCTGACAGCTAAAAGCTAAAAGCCATAACCTAAATTATTTTGCAAGTTTGCTGATAACGTCCTGCGTGATGTCTTGTCCGCCATAAACCACAGCTGCTTGGTCAATTACAACTGCAAGCCCCTTCGCGTCGGCAACTTTTTTAATTGCGTCATTTATTGACTGAACGATTGGTTCCAAAAGCTCCTGCTGTTTTTGTTGAAGTCTTTGCGTGCATTGTGCGTAATAATCCTGTTTTTCTTGGTCGCTCATTCCGGCAGATTTTTCCTCAAAGTCTTTTTGGACTTCTTCAACAGCTGCTTGCATTTGCGTTTGGAAGTTTGTGATGTCAGGATGATTTTGCATAATTTGGTCGCGACTTACAACGCCAACTACGCTTGAACTTGCGGCTGAGGCGATTGAACCTGTTTGCGTAAGTGCTAATGCAACAACGCTACCGATAAAAACCAGCGCGATAATTACGCTGATTACTTTGACTTGCTTTTTTTCCAACTGTATCATTGTAAAAAAACGCTCCTTTACAAAATTAATTTTTTTTAACGCGGCGTATTATATCAGACTAATTTCAGCATTGCAAGGAAATTTAGTTTCAAGATATTAGCTGTTAGCAATTTTTAAAGCCTAAAATCAAGTATGCCAAAATCCACCAATTAAAATAAAACTTACAATGATAGTAATGACACAGCCGACAATCGACAAAACTAAGTCAGGCGTATATTTCCAAATCCAATCGCCGCTGAGTTTTTCAAGCGGTATGTCTGAATTTTTATGCACAATCGGCAAACAAATTGCAGCACCCAATGCTACTCCGGCAAGTGCAACAATTATCATTCCAAGTATAACTTCAAGCGGCGGTAAACTTTCCATTTAATCCCCTCCGAAAAAAATAATTTCAGCAGTGATTCTATGGAAAATTTTTTCTGCTGTCAACATTTTTTTACCTGTGTTATAATCGACAAAAAATATTTGTTGAAAAATTTTTCCTACATTGCAGGAGTCTTTTCAAACAACATTCTGCAAAAATTATAACCACAAACAAATTAAAAATATTTTTTTGCAAAAAAGCCAGATTGAACTTGCAGATTTGTGAAATTTTTTTTGGAGGAATTATGAACAGTGTAAGATTTTTAAGTGCCGGCGAAAGTCACGGCAGATTTTTAACTTGTATTTTGGAAGGCTTACCTGCAGGTTTGAAAGTTTCAAGCGACTTTGTGAACGCTGAATTAAAACGCAGACAGGGAGGTTATGGTCGCGGCGGCAGAATGAAAATTGAATCCGACAAAATTATTTTCGGCAGCGGAATAAGATTCGGCGAAACGCTCGGCAGTCCGATAACTTTGCTTTTGGAAAATCGTGACTTTGTAAATTGGCAAAAAAAAATGTCAGCCGAAGATTCTGCTTTCGGAGACAAAGTTTTAAATGCGCGTCCCGGTCACGCCGATTTGCCCGGCGTTTTAAAATTTGCACGCAAGGATATTCGCGACATTTTGGAACGCTCAAGTGCGCGTGAAACTGCTATGCGTGTGGCAGCAGGTGCGCTTTGTAAAATTTTTCTGCGCGAATGCGGAATTGAAATTTCAGGGGCAGTTAAAAGCGTCGGCGGTGTCACAGGCGAAACTGAAATTAAAAATAAAATCGACAGCGCAAAATCAAAAGGCGATACAGTCGGTGGAATTTTTGAAATAAAAATTTCAGGCGCACCTGTTGGCTTAGGAAGTCATATTCAGTACGACAAGCGGCTTGATGCTAAATTTGCAATGGCGTTTATGTCAATTCAAGCAATTAAAGCTGTTGAAATTGGCGATGGTTGGGCAAATGCTGATAAATTTGGCTCCGAAGTTCACGATGAAATTTTTCTTGACGCTGACAAAAAAATTTACAGAAAAACCAATCGCGCCGGCGGAATTGAAGGCGGTATGTCAAACGGCGAAGAAATTATCATTCGTGCCGCAATGAAGCCGATTCCAACTTTGATGACGCCGCTAAAAACTATCAACATTGAAACGCTTGAAAGTTCAACTGCAAGCAAGGAACGCAGCGATACTTGTGCAATTTTTGCAGCAGAAGTTGTCGGCGAATCAATGGCAGCTTTGGTTATGGCTGATTGCGTGGTTGAAAAATTTAGCGGCGATGCGCTTTGTGATACTTTGCAAAATTTAAAAAATTATCGCGCACGGTTAAATTAAAAAAACCTCCAAAGCGGAGGTTCTTTTTTTAATGTTGATTAATCATTCTGCGTGCGCCGAGATAATGTGAACTGTAGTAAGCTGCGCTGAGCGAAGAAACAGTCACGCCACGACTTGAACTTGCGTGAATGAAGTTGCCGTCGCCAATATAAATTCCTACATGCGATGCGCCGGGTGCATAAGTTTGGAAAAATACAGCGTCGCCTGGAATTAAGTCAGTAACTGAAACCGGAGTTCCACGCGTGTATTGTGCATCAGCAGTGCGTGGAAGTTCAATTCCGACCTGTGAATAAACCAGCTTTACATAAGCCGAACAATCCAAACCTGTACGCGGACTATTTCCACCAAAAACATAAGGCACACCAAGATATTGATGTGCAGTGTTTACTATTCTGCGACCGATATAATTTGCGCCGTGAGTAATTTCAGGCATATCGCGACCAATTAAAAGCTTAAAAGTTGTGGAATCAATCATTCCGTCGGCTTCAATTCCTTGAGTTTCTTGAAAAGACCTAATTGCGTCAACAGTTGCAGGACCGAAATCGCCGTCCGCCATAACATCATAGCCGCGTTGAACAAGCTGTTGTTGTACTTCTGCAATTTCTGCGCCTTGATCTCCCATTACAATTTCACCTGACGCAAAACTAATCGACGAACTTAACATTAACATAGTTGCAATAGAAACAGTGCGAAAAAACTTCATAAATAACAACACATCCCTCAAATTTTTTAAAATCTGTGGCAAATTATAAACCTTAAATGTGATTTATTTATGAAAGATTAAGTTTACATTAAAAATTTTCAGCGTGCGCCGCCATGCCCTTAATGCAAAGTTCCATAAGTTCGCCCAAGTCGATTCCTAAATCTTGTGCGCCTTTTGTGATAACATCTCGGTTGCATTTTGCGGCAAA
The DNA here is from genome assembly GCA_905236325.1 of uncultured Selenomonadaceae bacterium. Taxonomy (GTDB): domain Bacteria; phylum Bacillota; class Negativicutes; order Selenomonadales; family Selenomonadaceae; genus Quinella. Next base: position 32,283 of record CAJOPJ010000230.1, on the reverse strand, counting down.
TCTTTTGTCTTTAAATTTTTTTTTAAGGCTTTTAACGCTCATACCTGCGAATTTTTCAGGGCGCATTAAGGAATAGGCGTGAACGATACCTGTAAGTTCATCAACAGCAAATAAAGATTTTTGGCAATTTGTGGTTGGTTTAACATCAGAAGCAGTCAAGCCATAGCCGTGCGAAATAATTGTATCAATATCTTCAGCAGAAACGCCTTCAGGTTTCAAAAGTTCGCGTACATGAGCGCAATGTTCTTCAGGAAATTTTTCAAAATCAACATCGTGCAAGTAACCAATCGCCGCCCAATGTTCTTTGTCTTCGCCGAAATATTCAGCCATAGCCTCCATAGCTGCGCTGACTGCAGCTGCGTGCGTAAACAAATGCTCTTCAGTTGTGTGTTTAGCTAAAATTTCTTTTGCCTGTGCTAAAGTTAAATTTGCCAATTTAAATTCCTCCCAAAAAAATAATTTATCAGTTGACAGGTTTTCCTGCCACATAAATTTTTATAATATCCTGTGGTTTGCCATGATAAATAAAATTTTGCAGTTGTTCTTCAAGGCTTTTATTTTTTTGACTTTCAGGCACATTGACCACAATAAAATCAGCTGTAAAATTAATTTCAAAACTGCCGGATTTTCCAAAAAAACTTCCGCCGGATTTAGTTGCCATATAAAAAATTTCAGAAAGTTTCAGTGGTGTGCAGGAATTGTCTGCTAAGTTTGCAAGTTTTGAAAGTTGAACAGCTCTGACAATTGCGTGCGGAATAAATAAGCTGTGACCTGCGCCAATATCACTTCCCAGCGCAATTTTAACACCGGCATTAAGCATTTTCCTGACAGGCATAATTCCACTACTCAAGTTGAGATTGGAGTCAGGACAATGAACAGCATAAACATTGCGCTTTGCAATTTTTGAAATTTCTGCGTCGCTAAGGTGTATACAATGCGCCATTAAAGTTGGCGTTTCACCAAACAGATTAAATTTATCATAAACTTCCAGGTAATATTTTTCTTGCGGAAAAAGTTTCTTTACCAAGTTGACTTCAGAAATATTTTCAGACAAATGACTTTGAACAGGCAAATTGTACTTGACAGCCAAATTGCCAAGTCCTTGCAGAAGTTCAGGTGTACAACTTGGTACAAATCGCGGCGTTATGATTGGTTTTACAAATTTATTTTGCCGCCATTTTTGTATAAATTTTTCAGTTTCCTGCAATGAAATTTTTGTATCTTCAGTCAATGTCGTCGCCGAATTTGTATCCATGTTGACTTTGCCGACATAAGCGCGAAGTCCTTTTGCTAAAATTTTTTCAGCTAATTTGTTGGTGCTTTCAAAATGTATTGTGGAAAAAATTGCCGTCCCGACAGTTCCATTACGCACCAGTTCATCTGCAAAAATTTTGTAAACTTCTTCAGCGTAAGAGGCAGAAACAAATTTACTTTCTTCGGCAAATGTATATTTATTCAGCCAGTCAAGCAATTGTTCGTCCATTCCATGACCAATTTGATTAAATTGCGGCGCATGCAGATGCATATCATAAAATCCCGGCAAAATCAATTTGTCTTGATAATTCAGCACTGGAATATTTTCAATTGGACATTTGTTACCAAGATATTCAATCCGACCATTGCGCAAATACATATAGCCATTTTTTAATGTAACAAAATTGTCTTTGTCAGGCGTGTATAAAAAATTTCCATGAATAACAGCTGTATTATTCAATATTTGTCACCAACTTTGCTGTGTAAATAAAAAATTCTGCGTCACAATTTAAAATTTCATCTTCCGCGCTGATAGAAATTTTTCCAAGTGTTGCAAATCTTTTGCCGTCCAAAACTTCACGCAAAAAATTCAACAGCTGAACATATTCAGCCGCAAATTGAACTCTGATTGATTGTTTGAAAAAATTTCCTGCAAAATTTTCGCTGACTTCCAACTGCAAAGGTTCTTCAATCTGCAATGCGCTGATTGAAATATTATTTTTGTTTGCTGCGCGATAAATTGAGTCAGTGAACTTTTCCTGTTCAAAAGTCGCCGGCAAAAATTCACGCACTGAAATAAAATTTTCTTCATTGAGTTCAAAAAATTTTTCAGCGTTGCCGGCTTTTGCAAAATATTTTTTTAATTCTGCTGTTTCAAGTTCCAAGCGTTGCGTTTCGGTTTGCATGCGTAAAATTTCTGCGCGTGTTGTTTGGTAAAGTGAAGTCAAAAAAATCACAGCGCAAATTAAAAATAATCCCGCCGTGCCAAATATTAAAAAATTTTTTCTGCTCAATATTTATCTTCCAAATCAATGTTAGTAATAATTCTGCCAAGTCGAGTACCGGAAAGGAAGTTCCACGCCCACTTAATAGCAACAGTGAAGTTTGCGTGCGCGCCTGCAAGTCTAATCAAGTGAACAAGCATCCACGCACTCCAAGCCAGAAAACCTGTCATGTGCGGACTGTTGACAACTGCTTGACCGCGTCCAATAGTTGCCATTGCGCCTAAGTCTTTGTAGACAAATTTTTCAAGGTTGGTATCGCCTTTGATTAACTTCATAATATTTTTGTGCGCGACAACTGCTTGTTGAGTTGCAACAGGCGCAACAGTCGCCAGCGGTCTTTGCATATCGCCGTGCATAAAAGCCGCGCAGTCTCCGATTGCAAAAACATTGCCATGAACAGAATTTTTTAAGCGCAAATCTTCTTCAACCCAAACTCTGCCGTCACGTGCAGTTTCTGCACCACAATTTGCCATCATATCAACAGCGCGAACGCCGGCTGCCCAGATAACTGTTGTGGTTGGAATTTCAACGCCATTTTTTAGTTTCAAAACATCGCCGTCGTAGCCGACAACCTGTGTGTCGAGCATAACTTCAACGCCTTTATCTTTTAAAACCTGAATTGCTTTTTGCTGTAAATCTTCAGACATCATCGGCAAAATTCGCGACGTTGCCTCAATCAATTTTACGCTGACATCATTAAAATCAAGTTCGTGAATTTCTTTTTTCTGAATTTCAATCAATTCGGTAAGCGCACCTGCTTCTTCAACGCCGGTTGGTCCGCCGCCGACAACTACAAAAGTCATGCGCTTTTTGCGGTCTTCCGGCGTGCGGTAAGGTTTGCTTGCGCGTTCAAATTCATGCAGAACATGGTTGCGAATGTGCAAGGCTTCCTGAATTGTTTTCATACCGAACGCGTGCTCTTCAACTTCCTTCATACCGAAAAAGTTAGTAGTTGCGCCCGCCGCCAAAATCAAGTAGTCGTAAGAAATTTCGCCGTGATTGGTGATAACAACATTGCGTTCTTGGTCAACGCCGCGTGCTTTAGCCATAAACAACTTGAAATTTTTAGCCTTGCGGAAAAAACTGCGAATCGGATAAGCAATTTCATCAGTCGAAAGCACTGAAGTTGAAACTTGATACAAAAGCGGCTGGAATAAATGAAAATTATGTCTGTCAATCAAAGTAACTTCGACATTTTCTTTGGCGAAAAGTTTAGCAATTTTAATTCCGCCAAAGCCGCCGCCGACAATTACAATTTTAGGTTTGTCAGCCATTTTATAAAGCCTCCTAAAAATAATTTTTATAATTACAATGCAAAAATAATAGCATAAAAAATTTTTTTATACAAGGTAGTTAAGCCAAGTAAAAACCAAAAGCGCGATTGAAACAATGCCGTTGCGCAGGAAGTAAGTTTGCGTAACTTGGCTGAAATCATTGTAGCTGACAATCGCGTGCTGATAAATCAAAGTACCTGCCGCAACGCCGACGCCGATATAATAAATCGTCGACAAATTTAAAATCACGCCGCAAATAAGCAAACAAATTATGCTAATCACATGCCAAGCAGTCGCAATTTTAAATGCGCCGCGTGCGCCAAATTCTGTAGCTAAAGAATGTAACTTCTGCGATTTATCAAATTTTTCATCTTGTGCGCCATACATTGCGTCAAAACCTGCAATCCAAAACATTATAGCCAATGACAAAAAAATTTGTGCCGGCTTAAAAAGTTCGCCGCCGGAGGCTAACCATGCGCCGGCAGGTGCCATTGCAAGTGCTAAGCCTAAAACTAAATGACACCAGCCGGTAAATCTTTTGGTGAATGGGTAGATTATGAACGGCAACGCTGCTATCGGCAAAAGTTTAATGCAGATTGGCGGTAACTGCGCGACTGTCACAATTAAAATTACAAAACACAGCGCGATAAAAATTATTGCTTCAGTGCGTGAAATTTCGCCGCGAACCATTGCACGATAGCTCATTCGCGGCTGCAGTTTGTCATATTTCAAGTCTGCTAAATTGTTCAACGCCAACGCTGCCGAACGCGCAGCAGTCACTGTAACTGTAATTAAAAATAAAATCCACCAATCAACCGCGCCTTCAGTTGCCATTAACGCGCCCATAAACGCAAATGGCATTGAAAAAATTGCGTGCGGCAAGGCGATATTATTTGCGTGCGCCTGTAATTTTGTCAAAAATTTTCACTCCTCAAGATTTTTGAAATTTAACTTCGCGTGAACTTGTCAAAAATAAATCATTCGCAGTCAACAAATTCAACCAGAAGTTCGCGTCCACTTTGCAAAATTAAAATTCCGTCACATTCAGGGCAAAAAAAATTATAGTGCGGAACTTCAAAAGTTTTACCGCACTTGTTGCAAGTGGCGCGGATTGGGACGCGATTTATTTTTAATTCCGCGTCCTGCGCCGGTGTTTTTTGTTTTAAAACATTAAAACTTAAATTCAACGCCTCGACTTCAACGCCAGCCATTTCACCTAACTTTAAGCCGACAGCTGTTATTTTTTTTGCAGAATTTTTTTCAGCCGTGTCGAGTGCAATTTTTATTATACTTTCAGCCAAAGATGCTTCATGCATTAGACATTAACTCCAAAATTTCTGCCGAGAGCAGCTAAGCCGCCGCTGAAACCTGAACCAATAGCGTTAAATTTCCATTCGCCGTTATGCCGATAAAGTTCGCCGACAACAACTGCAGTTTCGACTGAAAAATCTTCGCCAAGATCGTAGCGGATAAGTTCTTTGCCTGTTGAATCGTCCACAACGCGAATGTAAGCGTTAGAAACTTGACCGAAAGTTTGCTTGCGTGCTTCTGCGTCATAAATTGTGACAGTGAAGTCGATTTTTTCAATGTTGGCAGGAACTTTAGGCAAGTCGATTTTGATTTCTTCATCGTCACCTTCGCCTTCGCCGGTTAAGTTGTCGCCCATGTGTTCGACTGCGCCGCTTTCGTGCTTGAGGTTGTTATAAAAAACAAAATCTTCGTCCTTGTTGACTTTGCCTGTTGAGTTCAAGCAAAAAGCCGCAGCGTCCAAGTCGAAGTCAAAGCCGCCGTCGTACTTATTGGTATCCCAACCAAGTCCGACTAAAATTTTTGTCAAACTTGGATTGCCTTTTGTTAAATCAACTTTCTGACCTTTTTTCAAACTGATTGCCATTTTAAAATTCCTCCTAACAATTTATTTACTTCCGCGAGTCCAAGTAAGACCCCAGTCGAAGTCTTCGTCCATCTGTTTAGAATCATAATAGAAATTGACAATTTTTTCAACACAAAATGTTTCGCCGATATTTTCAAGCAAAGCAATTGCGCAAGTTGGCAAGTCAAAGCCGTACTCATCCATACGCACAATCAAGTCAGGATTGCCGGGACATTTTACTGTGACAACGCCTTTAGCTTGTTGCCAATTTGCCGCGCCGGAATAAATAAAAGTAAAAATCAAAATGCGACTGATTTTATCTATGTATTTGCCATTTATGCGCAAATTTTCGCCGCCTGCAACAGAACCTGTTCTGTCGTCGCCGTCAAGCGCAATGTAGGGTGGATAATTTAAATCGCCAAAATAATTTCCAAGTGCTTGAATTGCGCCGATTTCGCCGTCTTTAAGTTCATAAAGGCAAGCTAAATCCAAGTCGATAGAATTTTTAAATCTGCCAAGAACGCCTGATTTAGTTGGCTGTGCCCAATTTAAATTGATTAAAATTTCGCCAAGATTGGCGGACTTTTTTTTGATATTGATTTTTTGTCCTTTTTGAAGTTCAATTTTAGTTGGCGGCGGAATTATAATTTTTGGTGGCGGAGTTGGTTGCGATGGAGCCGACATTTCTTCGGTAACTTCAATGCCAAAATTTTTGCAAAGTGCAGCTAAGCCGCCATAAAAACCTGCGCCGACTGCGTTGAACTTCCAACTGTCTTTGTAGCGATAAATTTCGCCAAGTACAATCGCAGTTTCCGAAGTGAAACTTTCCAGCGCAAAATTGTAAAGATTAACGCCTTGCCGGTTGATAATTTTTAGCGACGCGCCGCTGATTTTGCTGAAATTTTGTTTGCGGACTGCCGCGTCATAAATTGTCGCAGTGAAAGAAATTTTTTCAATGTGTTTAGGAATTTTTGACAGGTCGATTGAGATTGAGTCGTCAGCATTGTGGATTACGCCGCCGGAATTGTGGATGGCATTGCCATAAAAAATAAAATCTTCCTCAGCAACTGTTGGGCTTGCAGTTTGCAAGAAAGCCGCCGTGTCAATTTCAACTGCGCCGGAATTTCTTTCAAACCGAACTGTCAGCAAATTTTCATTCAGCTGAACTTTTTGTCCCTTGCGAAGTTCCATAAAAATCACCACCTAAACTTTCAATTCAGACAAAATTTCTTTGCCGAACAAACTTTGTAGTCTGTCTTTGGCATTTTTTTTAACTTCGTCGTCAATGTAAAAATGCGCAATAGTCAAAGCAACTGCGATTGCGCCGGCGTCGTCAGTGAACCCCATAATCGGCATAAAGTCAGGAATAAAATCCAGTGGCGCAATAAACATTCCAAGCGTACCATAAATTGCAGCCTTAACGCGCGTTGGACAATTTGGCTTTTGGGTGACATAGTAAAGTTGCAAAGCTTTATAAATAAGTTCCAGACCTGCTTTTTTGACAACGCCGACAGATTTATCAAAAAAACTTTTTTCAGAATAATCTTTGCTGAATTTTTCAACTTCCTCAGGTTTTATGTTATTTTCCTCAACTTCGCCTTCAACATTCAAGCCGAAAATTTTGCAAATGTCTTTAAGTTCTATAGGATAAAATGCACCGTTAGCCTCGAAAGTCCAACAATTTTTTTGCCGGCAAAAGTCGCCTAAAATAATTGTCGTGACATTTTTTTCTGTGCTTATTGGAAAGGCAAAAATTTCTGTACCTGCAATGTTGTAAATTTTTAAATTCATTGCGCCAACTTGACTGAAGTTATGCTTAGTTTCCTGCGGTTCATAAATTGTTGCAGTGAAAGTAATTTTAACAATTTGCGCAGGAATTTTTGACAGGTCGATTGAGATTGAGTCATCAGCATTGTGAATTACGCCGCCGGAATTGTGATTTTCATTGCCATAAAAAACTAAATCAGCTTCGGTAGTTTTATCTTCAGCGTCCGACAAAAAAGCCGCTGTGTCAATTTCAATTTCTGAATTGCGCTCCAACTTCACGCGCAAATTATTTTCAGCCAATGTAATTTTTTTTTGCATAAAAATCACTTCCTAACAGGTGAAATTGACGCTTCCTTGAGGACTTGAATTTCTTCATCAGTCAATTTGTATTGCGGCGAATTGCCATTGATTATTGGTTTTGCGTAAGTTTGTGAAGTATCACGACCATACAGCGAAGAAATTATTACGCCGGTGTTGTTGTCGTCGAGCAGAGCAAGTGAAAAACTAAGATCCGAACTTGTATCATCAAAGGCGTTGTATCTGATAATTGCAACGCGCGTAATTGCCTTTTCCAAAAGCGCGTTGATATTTGAAATTTCGCCGTCAACTCTGCGCATATCGCCGGAAATTCTTTTCATTATGTCGGCGTGTTCATTAAGCATTCTTTCAAGCTCCAAGCCGTCCGATTCGCCCATCATTTTTTTGTAACGTTGCCGGAGGTCAGAAATATCCATCTTTGCAGTTATCAGCAAAAAAAACAGCACCAACAAAATAAATCCAACGCCAATTATTATGTAAAAAATATTATTCACAATCAAAGCGTTTAGTCCGGTTAAACTGTTCATAAAAAAAATCCCACCTAAAAAAAATTTGCGGTGGTATTTTAACATATATTTTTACATTGTTACAAAATTTTTTTATATCATTCAGGAATTTCTTCAAATTGCTTTAAATTTGTGCCGTCCATGTAAATAATTTCTGTTATTTCAATATGCAAGTCGTTCCTGCGCAAACCATGCTTCATTGCGTCAGCGTCTTGTTGCACAAATGGATTTAAAGTTTTGTTGATTGTGAAGGTTTGCAGTCCTGTCGGCTTATAAGCCATATCAATTTCAAAAGGCGTGATACCTTCGTCGCCGTTGCGTCCTACAATGATAATTCTTCCGACAATTTTTGACAACGGCTTTTCAGGTTTAACATCAGCTTTTAAATCAATTTTCAGTGTCTTTGAAAAGCCATATTCATCGCCTTCAACAACTTTTGCACTAAAGCCTTTGATTATAAAAATATCTTTAATTTCATTGCGAACAGGCGCGTTAAGGCGTTCCAACTTTTTTTTCAGCGCACGATTCAATCCTGCAAGATAATTTTCAAAACCTGTTGCTCCAATGATTCGCCACTGATTTTTGTCAATTTTTTCCAGCGCAAATTCAAGTTCAAAACTAAACAGCAAACTTTGATTGTAAAATTCAATTTTGCAAGTCGCTGAATTTTCTTTGATAACAGGTTTTGAAATTTGTTTTATGACGCAAGAATTTATTTCTGAATCTTTAAGCCACTTCAAAGTTGGGCTTGAAGTATTTGAAAGATTTACTTTGCCGGTTGAAATATAATCATCGACAGCTTTTTTTGTAATTGAAGTAAACTCCGGCTTGCGCTGTTCAAAAATATTAGCCAATTCCTGCATTGAATAGGCAGTTGCGCCAAATTCAGCATTTATTTTTGCAGATAAAATTTCTTTCGCCGCGTCGTCCAGTACTTTATCAATATCGACAAGTCTGTAAAAATTTTCTGCGTCGCGTTGGTCGATTGTGTCTTGAATATTTTTCATTGATTTAATCGGCAAATTTTGCAAATCTTGCAGTGAACGATACGCGCCAATTCCTACGCCAATCAAAAGTACAAGCAGAATTGTAATCAGCATAAAATATTTCATTGCAGTGCCTCAACCAGAGTTTGCATATTTTTGCGCATGGCATCAAGATAGGCATTTTTGTTTTCCGGAATAGCTTCGCCTGTAGTTACAGGGTCGAGTGTGAAAATTTTTGCGCCGGTTTCTCTTGCAATAGTTTCGGCTGCTTTTGGGGAATATTGCGGTTCAGTGAACAAAACTTTCACCGGCAGATTATTTACAAGCTGAATTGTTTCAGCCAATTCTTGCGGTGTCGGTTCAGTTCCAGGTTCGCGTTCAATTACGCCTGCAATATTTAATTTAAATTGCGCCGCAAAGTATGGAAATGCTTCATGGAAAGTTACAATGTCTTTGTTAGGCAGGTTGTCTAAAGCCAAATGCATTTCGTCGCGCAGGACAGAAAGTTTATTTAAATATTCCAGCGTATTTTGTTTATAAATTTCAGCATGTTCAGGGTCCAATTCACAAAGCTGACTTGAAATGACACGCACCTGTTGCATTGCATAAGTAACGCTCATCCAAATGTGCGGATTTATTTCTTCGCCGTCCTTCAAAACAAAAATATCTTCAGATTGCGACGCGTCAATAAATTTTAAATCGCTGTGTTCTTCAACAACTTTGTCCAAAAAACTTTCCATGCCCAAGCCGTTGACAATAAAAATATCTGCGCGTTCAAGTTTTTTCATATCGTCAGTTGTAAGTTGATAGTCGTGTAGACAACCTGTTTGCGGCGGCGTTAAATTTGTAACTTCAACGCCTTCAACTTCGCCAACAATATTTATTGCGTCAATGTACATTGGATAAAATGAAGTTACAATATGCAATTTGTCGTCGTCTGAATTTCCGCAACCTGAAATTACAAAACTTAATATCAAAATTGTTAACAAAAATATTTTTTTCAAAAAAAATCGCCTCCAAGAAAAATATTTTTAATTTTATCAAACAAAGGTGTATAATTCAATGCGGAATTAGTACAGGAATGAGGAATTAAAAAAATGGCTTATGAGGCACTTTATACGCGCGGCAGACCAAAAACTTTCGGACAACTTGTTGGGCAAGAACATATTTCAACAGCAATGACACGCGCAGTTTTGAATAAAAGACTTTCGCACGCATACTTATTGGTCGGCACGCGCGGTACAGGTAAAACTTCAACTGCCAGACTTTTGGCAAAGGCAATGAACTGCGAAACAGTTCAAAAAGCATTGCAGGAGGGCAAAACTTTATTGCCGCGTGAAATTCCCTGCAACAAATGCGCAAGTTGCCTGTCTATCGAAAGTTCGCCGGACAATGTTGAATTTGACGCAGCCTCAAATCGTAGCGTTGAAGATGTCACAAGATTATTATCAACAGCTTATCTTGCTCCTTTACAATCGCGCGTAAAAACTTTCATAATCGACGAAGTTCATATGCTAAGTTTTGAGGCTGTCAATTCAATATTGAAGTTGATTGAAGAACCGCCGCCGAATGTTGCATTTTTTTTGGCAACAACTGAACTGCAAAAAGTTCCAATGACAATTCGCTCACGCTGTCAAGTTTTGAATTTCAGATTGATTCCTGTTGAAACAATCACGCCCTATTTGATGAAACTTGCCGGCAGATTAAAAGTTGAACTGCCGGAAGAAGCGGCAAAAAAAATTGCACGACTGGCTGAAGGTTCAATGCGCGATGCACTGACTTATCTTGACCAATGCTACGCAATGTCAAACGGCACAATAACTTTGGACGATGTTAATAAAACGCTGGGCTTAATTTCTGATTCCGACCTTGATGAAATTATCAGCGCAGTTCAAAATAAAAATCGCCTTGATTTAGCAAATGCAGTTACAAAGGCTTATCGCTCCGGCTTAAGTTCAATCTCTATCGCCGAAGCTTTAATTACCAGATTGCGCGATTTTGAAATTGAAAATCTAAATTCAAGCAGTCCACAAAAATTGCGCGAAATTGATAATTTTATTTCGGCAGTGCGCAAAGCAGTCTTAGAAATGCAAGGCAGCGGTATTCCTGATATAATTTTGGAAATGGCGTTGATGAATTTTACCGGCGAAAATTCTCAGCCGAAAGTTGAAAGCGTTCAAACTGTTCAATCTGAAATTGGAAATACGCTTGACGATGGCAAAAAAATTCTTTATCATATCCAGCAGTCAGAAATTAGTTTAAGACAAGCTGAATTTGTTTCTTTCGACGGCAAAAATTTAGTCTTAAAATTTAAATCTGATACAGTTTCAAGAATTTTTTTAAGTCACAAAAACGCGCTTGAAGAAGTTGCAACAAAATTTGCCAATCGACAGATAATTATTTCTGCTGACACTTCGGAACTCGACAAGGAAAAATTTTTTGTTGAAAATGCGCAAAAAATTTTTCAAGCGCAAGGTTTTACAAAAATTGAAAGTGAGGAATGATTATTTATGGCACAGGGTGGCGCAGGTCTTGGCGGACTCAATCTTGAGGCAATTATGAAACAAGCGCAGGCAATTCAGCAAAGTTTTGAGAATAATAAAGCCAAACTCAAGCAAGAAACTGCAACTGCTTCTGTCGGCGGAAATATGGTTACTGCCACAGTTGACGGCGAAAAAAATCTCAAGGAAATTAAAATTGCGCCGGAACTTTTGGAAGACGGCGATGTCAGCGCGATTGAAGATTTGGTTGTAAGTGCAGTCAATTCTGCCAACGCCGAAATGGACAAAAAAATTGAATCAAATTCAAAAGCTTTTATCGGCAATGCACTTGGCGGAGCTAATCTTGGCGATATGGCTAATATGCTTGGCGGCTTGCTCGGCGGAAAAAAATAATTTTTTTTAGCGGCTGTAGGAAATTATTTTAGTTTTCCTGCAGCCTATTTTTTTTATGCAAAATTTGTGCTATAATTGAAAAAATTTTTTTCGGAGTGTGAAAAAATTTGCTATTCACAGAATTGCTAAAAATGGCAGGCTTAAGTTTAGTTTCAAACAAATTGCGCACTGCCTTAACAATGTTGGGAATAATAATTGGCGTTTGCGCAGTTATTGCAATGGTTTCGGTTGGTATGGGCGTTAGAAAAAATGTTGTCGATTCAATTTCGCGTCTTGGTTCAAATATGCTGGTTGTTATGAGCGGCAGTTCAAACAGAACAGGAGTACGTGGCGGAGCCGGCAGTGTCCAAACTTTGACTTATGACGACGCTCAAGCAATTAAAAGCCGAATCAAAAATATTGATTATGTTTCGCCTGTCGTGCAGGGAACTTATCAAATTGTTTATGGTCACGAAAACTGGAGTACTACGGTTAGCGGCGTTATTCCGGAATATGCGCAAATTCAGTCGCTGACAATGCAAAGCGGAATTTTTTTTACTGAACATGATGTTGATGTTCGCAACAGAGTTGCAGTTATCGGCACAACAGTTGCAACAAATTTGTTTGGCACAGTTAATCCTGTTGGCAAAAAAATTCGCATTGGAACAAATCCTTACACAATTATTGGTTTGATTGCAAGTAAAGGTTCTTCAAGCGGCGGACAAGATCAAGATGATACAGTTTTAATTCCGCTTACAACTGCGCAAGAAAGATTGATGGGCATTACTTATGTTCGCTCTGTCAATGTTCAAGTTTCAAGTTCAGAAAAAATGGACGAAGTTCAAGCAAATATTGAAACGCTCCTGCGCCAACGACACAGAATCAGACAAGGCTCCGACGATGATTTTAATGTCAGAAATTTAACCAGCTTAATGGAAACAATGAGCGAAACTACAACAATGATAACTTTGCTTTTAGGTTCAATCGCCGGAATATCATTGCTTGTCGGCGGAATTGGAATTATGAACATTATGATGGTCAGCGTAACTGAACGCACGCGCGAAATTGGTATCAGAAAAGCAATCGGCGCGACTTATAATTCAATTATGTTGCAATTTTTAATTGAATCGACGCTGATTAGTCTTTTGGGCGGAATTATCGGAATAGTTTTAGGTATCGGTTTAGCGCAGGCAATTTCAAAATTTGGCAATTTTACAACTGTTGTCAGCAGTCTTAGCATAATTGTGAGTTTCGGTTTTTCACTGTTTGTCGGAATATTTTTTGGTATGCTGCCGGCAAGAAAAGCTGCAAGATTAGATCCAATCGACGCTTTAAGATATGAATGATTAGGAAAGGGGAATTGGCAATGAAGAGAATTTTTTTGGAAGATGATTTGTCGGACAATGTCACAATCACCGGCAACGACGCAAATCACTTGGCGCATGCTTTGCGTGCAAAAAAAGGCGATCAAATTGTTGCTGTTGACAGACGCGGCAATAAAGCAACGCTTGAATTGATAGACTTCGGCAGGGATTCAATTCAAGCAAAACGCGTCAGTGAAATTACCAAAGTTGAAAATATTTTTGTTAAGCATTTGACACTGGCTGAATGTTTGCCTAAACAAAATAAATTTGATTATATTGTTGAAAAAGTTACTGAACTTGATATTGATAAAATTGTGCCGCTAATTTCAGACAGAACTATTGCGCGTCCTGAAAATCTCCGTGCAAAAGCAAAACTTGATCGCTGGCAGCGCATTGCCAAAGAAGCAGCTGAACAATCTGCACGCGATACATTGCCTGATTTTGAAAAAATTACTGAGCTTGAAGATTGGCTGAAAAAAATTGCGCCGACTCTTGGCAGATATGTTCAGAAAGACGGCGTAAAAAAATTTAACTGCAAAGGCGCACTGTTGCTTTTTTGCAATGAAGTTGAACATGAACAAAAAATTCAAGATATTTTGCGCGATTATAAATCTTGCGACTGCGACAAAGACATCATTATTTTGATTGGTCCTGAAGGCGGTTTTTCTGAACGCGAGGCAAAAGAAATTAAATTTATCGGCGGCGTTAGTGTTACTCTGGGCGAAAGAATTTTAAAAACTGATACCGCCGCAATTTCCACACTTGCAAATATTCAGTATGAGCTTAATTAAATTTTTAATCAAAAAAAACTTACCAACTTTTCATTGGTAAGTTTTTTTATTTAATTTTACAGCGGAAAGAAAATTAAGCCGTCGCCTTGAAGTGAATCACGAAGTCCGCGCATAAAATTTTTACCTGGATCGGGTTTTTGTGAACTGTAGCCGGCGACATTTTCAATATAAAGACCACTTGCGCGTGCTGTAACTTGCTGATAATGCCCAAAGACATATTTTATTGTCGGATATTTGTCATGCAGATATTTTATAAGCGCAATATTTGCTTGAAGTTGTGCTTGAGTTAAATCTTCACGCCCACCAACGCCGCCAACATTTTCAATTCCAATTGCGCACCAGTTGTAGCCGATTGCGTGGCGATTTAAAGCAGTTTCCTCAGTCAAACAAAAAATTGTGCCGTCCTTTGCAACGATATAGTGCGAACAAACATTAACAGTGCCGTCTCCGCGAGTTTCCGGCAAAAAAGTATAGTAAGCCGATTCCCAAGTTGCTCCGGCAGTCCAATGAACTACAACAGCTTGCGGCGTTATTGTTGTTGTTGAAAGTCCATAGTGCCGTTCGGCATATTCACGCGTAAGTCTTTGACGCGTTTCAGTTTGTGGAATTGGTTTTTGAACCATTGGCGGCGGTTGAATTTCTGCTTGTGCTAAATTTAATTCCGTCAGCAGAAAAAATATTCCGAGCGTCAATAAAAATTTTTTTAGCAAAATAATCACCTCAAAGCGTGAGTTTAGCATAAGCCCTTGAAAGTTTCAAATATTGAGTAGAAAAATTAAAAGTGTTATAATCTTGCAGAAAAAAACTGTTAGACTTTAGTCGTTAGAAATTTAAAAAATGCTAAAAGCTAAACTGGAGATGTATTTAACTTGAAACTTACAAGTGTGATTAGCAGTCAAATTTCAAATTTATTTCAAAAGCGCGGCGAAATTGATCCACCTGCGCTGATTAAGGCTTTGGAGCGCGAAGTTGCCAAACAAAAAAAATCTGTCAATGGCGTTCAAGTTGCGCCAAATGATTATACCATTTTTTTGTCGGAGGAAGATTATCACAAACTGAACGCGGCGCGAATTATAAAGGCACTTTATATCGCTGTCGAAAAAAAAGTCATACGCGAAAATTGTTTTATGGACGGCGATTTGTCAATAAAAATTGAAAAGCTGATTGAAGGCGACGACGCGATTGTAATTAAAACAGCTTTTGTTGATGAAAATAAAAATACTCAGGACACAATAAATCTTGAAAATGATGTTTTATCGCAAACACTGCTGGCTATTGAAAATACTTCAGCCGGCGAAACTATTATTGCAGACAAGACAAAAATTTCTTCAACAATGAAAACAGCCGCGCCAAAAAATATTTCTTACGACTTGGCAGTGCTGACTGATTTAAAAACTGCCGAAAAAGTTATTGGCGAAAAGCAAATTTATATCGGTCGCAAAGATACAAATGATTTTGTTTTGGACGACGAAGGCGCAAGCAGGATTCACGCCTACATTTCTTATGAACGCCATAGACATATTTTGAAGGACGCAGGCAGTTTGAATGGCACTTTTGTAAATAAAAAGCAGATCAATCGCCATGAACTTAAGCACGGCGATAAAATTTTAATTGGAAATACTACATTGATTTACAAAGTTTTGGAGTGATTGAAAATGTTGGCTAAGAAAATATCCTTGAAAAAATAAAATGACGCTTAAGTGCAACAAAGAAGGCGTAATTTGTCTTGCAAAGGTCATTATGAAGACTAAAATTTTGGAGGTTGAGTAAGTGCTAAAAATTTATCAAGCAACGCATGTCGGCAAAGTTCGCAAAAACAATGAAGACGCGCTGGCAATTATCAAACCTGCAGCTTTTGTTGTGGCGGACGGTATGGGCGGCGCAGTCGCCGGCGAAGTTGCAAGCAATTTATTGATTGACACAGTGCAAAATTTTTTATTGCAAGTTCAGGAAGATTGGACTGAGGAAATTTTAAAGCAAGCAATATTAAAATCTAACACAGCAATTTTACAAAGGGCGCGTGAAAATCCTGAACTTCAAGGCATGGGCACAACTGCGACAATTTTAAATTTGTCGGAAGGCAGGGCGTATTTTGCACAAGTTGGCGACAGCCGGCTTTACAGAATGTGCAATTTAAAATTTGAACAAATTACAGAAGATCAATCCTATGTTGAATCTTTAGTTCGCAGCGGCGAAATTACACCTGAACAAGCGCGCGTACATCCAATGAAAAATGTTTTGACACAGGCAGTCGGCGCAATGGAAGAAATTGAAGTCGAAGTCGGCAGTTTTGAAGTTCAAAACGGCGATATTTATTTGCTTTGCACGGACGGCTTAACAAATATGGTTGACGATTGGCACATTGGGCATATAATACTTGAAAGTGAGAATCCTGCAGATGATTTAATTCAAGCCGCGTTGGACGGTGGCGGTCACGATAATATTTCTGTAATAGTGGTTAAAAATTAAACACCAGACGCTAGAAAATTTACTAGCGTCTAATTTCGACCGAAGGGAGAAATTTTAATGGCTCAGCGAATTTTGGGCGAGCGTTACGCGTTGGAGGAAAAAATTGGCTCCGGCGGAATGGCAGAAGTTTACTTGGCGCATGATAAATTGCTTGATAGAAAAGTTGCAGTGAAAATTTTGCACGAAGCCTACAAGGCGGACGCTGAATTTATTGAAAAATTTCACCGCGAGGCAAAGGCGGCTGCGCGTCTTTCGCACGCAAACATTGTAAATATTTATGATGTCGGTATTGACGGCGACGATCACTACATTGTTATGGAATATGTGCAGGGCAATTCGCTCAAAGACAAATTGCGCGAAGTCGGCGCGTTAGAAATTTCAGAAGCCGTGACAATCGCAAAAGACATTGCAAGCGGCTTGGCTCACGCGCACGAAAATAATTTAGTTCACTGCGACATTAAGCCGCACAACATTTTGCTGACGGCTGACGGTCACGCAAAAATTGCTGACTTCGGAATTGCACGCGCAGTCACTGAATCAACAATGACTTACAGCGGCAGTGTTGTCGGCAGCGTGCATTATTTTTCGCCCGAACAGGCGCAAGGCTCAACTATCACCCCAAAGTCTGATGTTTATTCGCTTGGCGTTGTTATGTATGAAATGTTGACAGGCAAGTTGCCTTTCACAGGCGAAAATGCAGTTGCTATCGCAATGAAACACATTGAAGAAGAACCTACAATTCCCAGCATGTATCGTTCGCATATTCCGCCAATGTTCGAGGCTGTTACGCTCCGCGCTATGAGCAAAAATCCTGAACACCGCCCGACAGCTTTTGATTTAATTCAAGCCTTGACAAACATTGAGGCAAGTTTGAATGTCATAAATCCCGGTGACCCTGACGCAACGCAACTTTTGCCGCGTTCAGAAAATAATTTTTCGCCGCGCAGAAATATTTCAAATACAAATTCTGAACCTGCCGAAAAACCTTTCTACAAAGGCAAAATGTTTATTGCCGGTGTGGTTGCATTTTTATTGTTTGGTATTGGTATTGGAAGTTTTATGTCATTCGGCAAATTTTGGAGCAGTGAGGAAGTTATCGTGCCTGATGTCAAAGGCAAGCAGTTAGCTTTAGCAAGACAAATTCTTGAGGACGGCAAATTACGCGTGAATGTTGCCGAAACTTACGACGCTACCGTTCCTGCCGGTCAAGTTGTTTCGCAAGACCCAGACCCTGGACGCAGTGTCAAAGCTGAAAGGCTTGTTACAATTTATGTCAGCAAAGGCGGCGAGGCTATCGATATGCCGGACTTAGTTGGCTTAACTAAATCGGCGGCAACCGAAAGACTTCTGAAACTTGGTTTGAAACTTGGTTCGGTTTATGAAAAAGATGACGACGCTGAACCCGGAACAGTTTTATCGCACGACCCAACACTTGGAACAAAAATTGTGCGTGGACAAAGCGTTGATTTAATTGTTTCACGCGGCAGTAAACAGCAAAACGAACCTGCAAAAGTCAGCGTACCTGATGTTCAAAATGCAAGTTTGGAAGTTGCGCGTTCAAGCATTGAAAGTCGTGGCTTGATTGTCGGTTCAATCAGCTATGAAACAAGCCACCAAGCTGAAGGCACTGTTGTAAGTCAAACTCCTGCGCCTAATGCTGAGCTTTCTGAAGGCGACAGCGTAGACTTGGTAATTTCTGCGCGTGAGGAAACTCAAGCTGAACGCCGCGATGCTGAAATTTATAGTGAACACGGCGCACAAAATTATGATGAACCTGTGAGCATTGAAACTTTTGATGCTGAAGGCGATGTTCCAACGCGTGAAGGCGGGGCAAGTAAAAACAGATGACTATTGCAGAAATTGAACCGCAGGGCTTGGCTGAAGAATTGGGCTTAGTGGTCGGCGACAAAATTTTGGCTGTGAACGATTCCAAGCCGCAAGACTTGATTGAATTCAGCTTTTTATTTGCGGACGAAGAAATTGAACTTTTAGTCGAACATGCGGACGGCGAGCAGGAAATTATTGCCTTTGACAAAGACGCGGACGAAGAAATTGGCGCAAAGTTTGAATCGGCGGTTGATAAAGTTCAGCAGTGCAAAAATCACTGCGTTTTTTGTTTTGTCGATATGATCGCGCCAAATATGCGTAAAACTTTGTCTATCAAGGACGACGATTATCGACTTAGTTTTTTGTATGGCAATTTTATCACGTTGACAAATTTGACTGACGCGGACTTCAAACGCATAAAAAATTTTCACCTGTCGCCGCTTTACATTTCAATTCAGGCAATGAATCCAAAATTACGCGCGAAAATGCTTAGAACACCGCTTGCAGAAAAAATTTCCGAACAGCTCGACAAGTTGGAAAGTTGTGGCGTGGAATATCACACTCAGGTTGTACTTTGCGCCGGCTTGAATGACGGCTCGGAATTGGACTTCACTATTGCCGAACTTTTAAAGCGTCGTCCGTATGTTCAAAGTTTGGCGATTGTTCCTGTCGGCGTAACTAAACACAGACGCGACAATTTTCAGCTTAACCAGTTTGATAAAGTCGGCGCAGAAAAAGTTATCGCGCAGGTTGAAAAAATTCAGCAAAAAATACGCGCAGAAATTGGCAAAACTTTTATTTATCTTGGCGACGAATTTTATTTTCTGGCTGAACGCGAAATGCCGCCTGCTGATTTTTATGACGACTTTCCTCAAATTGAAAATGGCATTGGCTTGACGCGAAATTTTATTGAAGATTTTTATTCGATGGACAGTGAACATTTGGCAGTGAGTTTGAAAGTCGATGTTGTAGCAGGAACTTCCTTTGCTAAAATTTTGCAAAGTTTGGCTGAAAATTTGCAAGTTGACGCAAAAATTATTCCTGTCGAGAATGAATTTTTCGGCGCGACTGTGAATGTTTCAGGACTTTTGACCGGCGCAGACATTTTAAAAAATCTGCAAAAAAATAGCCGCAGTGACTGCGACAAAATTTTAATTCCGGCAACAGCTTTACGCGCCGGCGAAAAAGTTTTTCTTGATGATGTTTCTGTTGAAGATTTGCAGAAAAATTTTTCAGCTGAAATTGTACCAATCAGAACCGGCGCAGAATTTTATCAAGCATTGGTCGGTCAAGATTTTCAGCCGAAAAAAGTTTTATACTCCTATGGCAGTTAAACCATCGCGCGAAGGTTCAGGATTATTCACATAAAAATCAGTCAAAGTCAAACCACCAACCAAGTTATTGAATGGTGGTTTTTTCTTTTTCCTTGTCAATTTTTCTTTGCAGAACTTTCAATTCTTGCAAGGCAACGCGCCGCATTATGTCGAGGTCCGGCAGTTCGCCTGTGAAAAGCCTGTAAGCTTCTTCGCCCTGTCGCAAAAGCATTGACAAGCCGTTCAAAGTTTTGAAGCCGAGTTCCTCTGCCTTCTGCAAAAATTTTGTTTTGGCGGGGTTGTAAATTATATCGTAAACCAACGCGCCTTCAGGCAAAAGCGTCAAGTCTACCGGTGGCATTTCGTCCAAATTTGGATACATACCCAGCGGCGTTGCGTTAATCAAAATGTCCGCCGACTGCAAAATTTCCTTGAACTCTTCCGCCTGCCAATCATAAACCAAAATATCGCTGTACTGTTCAAAATCTTTAGCCAAGTTAGCGGCTTTTTCAGGATTTCTTGCGCCGATTGTTATGCAACCTGCATTGCGCTTGCAAAGCCCCCAAATTGCCGCACGAGCCACACCACCTGCGCCTAAAATTACAGCGTTGCAATCTTCCGCCAAAAAATCAGCCTCAGTCAGCGACGCAAGAAAGCCTGTAACATCTGTGTTGTAGCCGGTCAACATTCCGCCGTCATTGACAATAGTATTAACCGCGCCGATAATTTTTGCGTCAGGATCAATCGCGTCAAGATATTTCATAATGTTGGTTTTGTGCGGAATTGTTACATTGATTCCGCGAAATTCCAAATCCTTAACGCCGTCCACGACAAGCATAAGCCGACCTGCAGGCATTGGCATCGGAATATAGTTGTATTTTGGATAGCCACCCGACGCAAAAGCCGCCATGTAAATTTTTGGTGACAATGAATGTCCGACAGGATAGCCGACAATACCGAAGTTTTTAATTTCCTCTGAAAGCAATTCAATCACTCCTAGCTGTTCAATTTTGACCGCGTTTTATAAAGCAAGTTCATTTTCATTTCATAGTAATCAGGCGTGAAGTCCAAGAAATGTTTGTGCGGATTTTCATAACGCTGTTCTTCCTGCCAAATTTCATTATCGAGTTGAAATTTTACATAGTCGCGAATTTCTTGCAAAGTTGGCAGTGTTTCAACGCGCTTGCCTTCTTTGACATAAAGTTTTTGCAGACTTTTCGCCGTGCAATTTATAAACTTACGCTGTTTCCAAGGTTCAATAGGATCAATATATCTGAACGGCTCCGACAAATCCACAACTTCATCAAGCATTGCAATCATATCAGCCACAGCGTGACCGTCCGCGTTGTAAATTCTGTAAACGCTTTTAAGTCCGGGATTTGTAATTTTTTCAACATTTTCACTGACTTTGATTCGCGGAATAAAATTTCCTTCCTCGCCGACTGCAACAATTTTATAAACCGCGCCGAAAACAGGTTCAGACTTTGCGGTTATCAATCTTTCGCCAACGCCGAAACTGTCAATCGCCGCGCCTTGATTCAAAAGTGAAGTTATTGTAAATTCGTCCAAGCTGTTGCTGACAACAATTTTGCAGTCGTTAAGTTCGGCGTCGTCCAACATTTTCCTGACGCGTTTTGACAGGTAAGCTAAATCGCCGCTGTCAATTCTTACGCCTTTAAGCCTGTGCCCTTGAGGTTCAAGAATTTCTTTTGCCACGCGAATTGCGTTTGGGATTCCGCTGTGAATTACATCGTAAGTATCCACAAGCAAAGTTGTAGCGTCAGGATAAACTTCAGCGTAGCGTTTGAAAGCCTCAAATTCATCATTGAAGTACATAACCCAGCTGTGCGCCATAGTGCCGCTAATCGGTATACCGAACTGCTGACCTGCCGAAACAGTCGCAGTGCCGTGAACTCCGCCGATAAATGCTGCGCGTGAGCCGTAAGTAGCCGCGTCGAAATTATGTGCGCGTCTTGCGCCGAAGTCTGAAACTAATCTGCCTTCCGCACTGCGAACAATTCTGCGTGCTTTTGTAGCAATCAGTGACTGATGATTAACTTGCGCCAAAATTGCAGTTTCAATCAGTTGTGCGTCGATTAAGTCCGCAATAACTGTCATGAAAGGTTCGTTCGGATACATAATTGTGCCTTCGGGGAAAGCGTAAATGTCGCCGTGAAAATGAAAATCAGCAAGGTAATTTAAAAAATCTTCGCTGAACAGATTTTGCCGGCGGAAGTAGTCTACATCCTCCGCGCTGAAGTGCATATTTTCGACATACTCAATAATTTGCTCCAATCCTGCAAAAATTGCGAAACCGCCGTTGTCGGGATTTCTGCGATAAAATACATCAAAGGCAACTCTGGAGTGTTCGCCGCCACTTTCAAAATAACCGTTTGCCATAGTCATTTCATAAAAGTCCATCATCATACTGATATTGCGGCTGTCAAATTGCGTCATAAAAAAATCCTCCGTACAGTGTTAAACAAGCAAAAATTTAACACATAACAGAGGTATTGTCAAAATATTTAAGTTGTCAGCTTTAAGCTTTTATAAAATTTTAAAAGCTATTTTATGCTGCAAATGCAGTAGCTTTATAACCGGCGCGTTTAATTGCGTCAGATAAAATGTCATTGGAAATATTTTTTGTGAAACCGACAAGCGCAGATTGTTTTTCAAGACTGACAGCAACAACTGCCACGCCATCAATTTTTTCAAGTGCGCGAACAACTCTGGCAACGCATTTGTCGCAAGTCATTCCGTCCACATCAATAGATTTTTTCAGCGCGAAATGTGAAATTTTTTCAACACGCGCACGATAACTGTCCTCCATAGCTTTGTGCATTGCACAACCGCCGGCGCAACCTGAGCAGCCTTCGTTAGAACAACAAGCCGCCTCGCCTTTGAAAAACGAATTGTACATTTTTTTTAAACAGAAAGCAAACCAAACTGCAATAACTGTTCCCAAAACTGCTGTTGCCATAAAAATCACCTGCTTAGATATTTTAATTGAAATTTATTTTCGATAGCTAAAATTTAGCACAACAGTTTTATAAAGTCAACTTGAAAAATATTTTTAATTATCCATTACTCAAATTTAATTATACATTATAAAAGTAGCCGCCTTTGTCCAATATTTGGAAATATTCGCGAACAGCAGAATCCAGCGGCGTGAAATTTTCTTGATAGCCCACGTTTGTAAGTTTCGACATATCGGCTTCGGTGAAATTTTGATATTTGCCGCGCAGTTCGTCCGGAAAAGGCGTATATTCAATTTTGCCGCTGCCGACTGTTGAAATTATAGCTTGAGCGACTTCATTGAATGTGTGTGCTTGACCGGTTCCGCAGTTGTAAATTCCATTCGGCAAATTATTTTCCATGCACCACAGATTTATTTTGACAACATCTTTAATATAAATGAAGTCGCGCTTTTGTTCGCCATCTTTGTAGCCGTCAGTGCCTTTGTAAAGTTTAATAAATTTGCCGCCAAGTTTCATGCGTCGATAAATTTGATAAAAAATTGATGCCATTTTGTCTTTGTGCATTTCTTGCGGACCGAATACATTGAAATATCTTAAGCCGATAATTTTACTGTGTGCGTCGTGAATAAATTGCCTTACATACCTGTCGAAAAGTAATTTGCTAAAGGCGTGTTGATTTAAAGCCTCTTCGCAGTCTTCGCGTTCCATAAAGCCTTTTTTGCCGTTGCCATAAACAGACGCGCTTGAGGCGTAAATAAAAGGCACTTGGCGATTTATACAAAAATTTAGCAAGGCTTTGGAATATTCATAGTTGCGGCGCATTAAAAAGCCTAAATCCTGTTCCAAAGTATCAGCGCAGGCTCCTTCGTGGAAAATTGCGTCGATATCAAGTCCGAAAAAGTCGCTCTTCCCCAAAGTTTTGATGAAGTCGTCCATGTGCTGATAATCAATAAATTTTAAGCCGATTAAGTTTTTGTACTTGTCGCCGTTGCCCAAGTTATCAACAATTAAAATATCTGTGCGTCCTTGATTATTTAGTTCGTGCACAATATTGCTGCCAACAAAACCTGCGCCGCCTGTTACAATAATCATAAAAAAATCTCCTTTCAGTTGATTTTAGCTGATTAGTAGATTAGATTTTTAGCTGCTAATTCAGTGATTAAAGTTCAACAAAATTTTTTAAAACTTGCAAGCCGACATCGCCGGATTTTTCCGGATGAAACTGCGTTGCAAAAATATTTCCAAGTTCAACTGCCGCCGTGACTTCTTCGCCATAATCAGTTGTAGCAGTAATTAAATTTTCATTTGACGGCACGGCGTGATAACTGTGTACAAAATAAAAATAATTTTTGTCGCCAAGATTTTTGAGCAGTTTTGACGCAGAAAATTTTACTGCTGAATTTTTTCTGCCAATTTTGATTGAGTTCCAGCCCATGTGTGGAATTTTTAAATTGCTCGCCTGAATTTTTTTTACTTTGCCTTTAAAAATTCCCAAGCCTTTTGCGTCGGGCGATTCTTCGCTGTCTTCAAACAAAATCTGAAGTCCTACGCAAATTCCAAGCAGCGGCTTCATTGTTGCAACTTGTTCTAAAATTGTCGGAATTAAACCTGTCGCCTCAAGATTTTTCATGCAGTCGCCAAATGCGCCAACGCCCGGCAAAACTAATTTTTCTGCACTTTGCAAATCTTTAGCGTCGCTTGTGATTTTTACTTTTGCGCCCACCGCTGTTAATGCTTTTTCAACACTGAACAAATTTCCTACGCCATAATCAATTATTGCTATCAAATTCGCATTCCTCATTCCTAAATCAATTCTGCTAAACATTATCACATTAACAAAAATAAATCAAAAGTTTTGCCTGTTTTTTTAATTGCTGATATAATAACTGCAGGAAAGGATTTTGGAGGTTGAGAAATGTTTATTGGAAATATTGACAACATTGACAAAGACGGCGGAGATTTTCATCCTGTGATTTATTCTGTGCTGGAATACTTGCGAACGACTGACTTTAAAAATTTTCAGGACGGCGCATATCCAATGCCGCACACAGATTTTATTGTCAAGGTTCAGCATTATGACACAAAGCCGATTGAAGATTGCAAGCCGGAGTCACACAAAAAATTTATTGATGTTCAGTATGTTTTTGCCGGCGAGGAAGTTTTAGGTTGGTGTCCGCTAAGTCCGGACTTAAAACTTGTTTCGGCTTATGATGAAAAAGCCGATGTCGCATTTTATCAAGCGTTGACTCCTGAAAGTTCGGTTATGCTTTGCGCCAGAAATTACGCAGTTTTATTTCCGCTCGATGTTCACAGACCGTGCGGTTCATTGGACGACGACGCGCCGGAACATGTAACAAAAATTGTCGTCAAGGTTCCGGTTGAACTTGTCCTTGATGATGAATCTGTAATTTTGAATATTTAGCCAGATTTTTTTCCGGCTAATTTTTTTTTGTGAAAATTTATGACTAAGTACATTAGTAAAAAAATTAAATTATCAAAAAAAAATGGTGCGCTTGGCGGGAGTTGAACCCGCGCTTCCGGCTCCGGAGGCCGACGTCCTATCCACTGGACTACAAGCACACTTTCAGTTTATAAAAATCTAGCACAAAAAATTTTAGCTGTCAAATTAGTGTCCGGCTGAAATTCCGTCCTCAATGAACTTAAACAATTTTTCACTTTCGCCTTCAACGCTGTCAAGTTTAACAAGTTCATTTCTAAATTCTGTAAGACCTTTAATTGCGGAGTCAATTTGTTTAACAGTTAAAATTCCATCGCCTTCAGCAATTTTTTGCAAAGACTTTCTGCAACTGTCGGAAAGTTTTTCACGCAATGCGTCACGGCGTTTTTTGCGTTCTTCAAATTCTGCAGTCAAATTTGTAAGTTGTTCCATAGTATGAACTGCCGCCAAGTAGTCATATTTCATCTGCGCGGTAAGTTGCCTGTTAGGTCCGCCGTCGCCGAAAGATATTCCAATTTTCAGCGCGTCTTTAAATCTGTCTAAAGTTGCCATTAAAAAATATCTCCTTTCATTGAGTTGCTAAAGTTTAATTTCTAAAAGCCACTGTCTAAATTGCAATAATTTTATAAAACATTTAAAATCAAGTCAAGATTGAAAGGCAGTAAGTTGTAAATAATAAGGTGGTAAGCATTTTGGAACTTGGTAAAAAAACTTTGGTAATGGGGATTTTAAACATCACGCCGGATTCATTTTCTGACGGCGGAAAATTTTTTTCAATTGAAGAAGCAGTGAAACAAGCCGAAAAATTAGTTGCCGACGGCGCAGATATTATTGACATTGGCGCGGAATCAACAAGACCAAACGCTGAACCAATCACTGCTGAAGTTGAAATTTCGCGACTTGAAAAAATAATTCCTGTCGTGAAAAAATTTTCTGTTCCAATTTCAATTGATACTTACAAGCCGAGCGTTGCAGAATTTGCATTGAAGTGCGGTGCAAATATTATAAATGATGTTCACGGCGTTAGCGCAGAAATGCTTGATTTAGCAAAAAAATATTCCGCGCCGGTCATTGCAACTTGTGATTTTGGCGGCGGCGAAATTATCAGCACTGTTAAAAATTTTTTTCGGCAAATTCAGAAAAAAACTGTCGGAGTTGAAGTTATTTTTGATTTTGGAATTGGTTTTGGTAAAACGCAGGAAGAAAATTTAATTTTGCTGAAAAATCTTGCTGAATTTAAAAAATTTCCAACGCTATTGGGAGTCAGCAGAAAAAGCGTTATCGGCTACGCAACAGGTTTTGAGGTTGATAACCGCGACGAAGCAACAGGCGCAATTTGTGTTTTGGCAATTAAAGCCGGTGTTGATATTTTGCGAGTTCACAATGTAAAAATGATTTCAAAAATGTGCAAAATGGCTGATTGTCTAATTCGATAAAAAAAATTTGCAAGTTATGAAATAATTGTGTAAACTGTTCAAGTTGTTTACCGATTGTTAAGGAGGAAAATTAAATGGAAAGTGTAAAAGTGATTGTGCCTGTAACTGTTAAGGCAAAGTTGACAGAAAAACTCAAAGAACGCTTGATTGGCGATTTGAAAAAAACTGCTGAACAAATGGACTTGGAAATTAAGCAAATAAATATTGACCGCCAACGCGAACTTGAAAATCATCCTGAACAAGGCGCAGAAATTGCAAGATTTTTCGGCAATGAAATTTCACAACGTCAACGCCGCCGCGAAGAATCAATCGTGCGCCGCGAAACTTTGGAAAAACTTGCTATCGGCGCAGAAATTGTTCAAGGAACTTTGGAGCGTCAAATTGACTTGAAAGTCGGCGACAATATGCGCGAAGTTATGAATGTGGAAGTTTTGGTGGAAGATGACAAAATCGTTGCAATCAGGGGATAAAATAATTGTAGGCAAGTTGGGCAAAGTTCGCGGCTTGGACGGCAGTTTAAAAATTATTCCGCTGACTGATTTTGAAGGCAGATTCGACAATTTGAAGGAAATTTTTGTCGGCGATAAAATTTTTCAAGTTGATAAAATTCATCACATTGGCGGCGAAATTTTTATTAAATTTGTAGGTTTTGACAATCGTGAACTTGCAAAGACTCTAACTAATCAATTTTTGCAAGTCGACAAAAAAAATGCCGCACCACTTGAGGACGGCGAATTTTATACATTCGACATTATCGGCTGCGAAGTTCTTGACTTACAAAATAAAAATCTCGGCAAAGTTGTCGAAGTTCTTAAAACAAAAAGCAATGATGTTTTTATCGTGCGCGGCGAAACTGAAATTTTAATTCCTGCGCTTAAAAGCGTTGTTCAGGAAATTGATATTAAGGCAAAAAAAATTGTTGTCGATTCTGCGCAGTTAGAGGAAGTTTAACGCAATGTTTTTTTGCAAGTTTGGTATTTTTATTTTTTTACAGCGAACATTTGTCGCAGATTTTTAATTCGCTCGCCGCGTGGAAAAAATATTGCGATTCCGGCGTTTTCGCTGTTTTTTTATGCGTGGACAGGCTTAAGATGTTTTGCTTATTTACTTTCCCAGCACAGATTTGTTATTAAAAATAATTTTGAATGGCAATCTTGGAACTGATATAAAATTTTGGCTGACTTTCATGAACAATATTTATTTTATAATCCTGTGCACAGGCAACAGTTACAATTTTCCAATTTTAATTTGAAAGGTGGCAAGATTATGGGATTTTTTGACAGATTAAAAGCCGGCTTGAGCAAAACTAAAGAAAAATTTGCTGATAAAATTGAGGAACTTCTGCACGGCGCAACTAAAGTTGATGATGACTTATTGGAAGATTTGGAAGAAACTTTGATAATGTCGGATGTCGGTGTTAAGACAACTGAAAAATTGATGACAGGACTTCGCAAAGGTATTCGCAAAGCTGAAATTGAAACTGCGGACGATGTTAAAAAATTTTTGTCCAATCAGATTCGCGAAATCTTAATTGCTGAGGAAGGCGAAACTTTGGAAGTCGCACCGCCGAAAGTTATTTTGATGATTGGCGTTAATGGCGCAGGTAAAACTACAACTATCGGCAAACTTGCGGCTTATTACAAAAATCTCGGCAAAAAAGTTATGGTTGCTGCGGCTGATACTTTTCGCGCAGGTGCAATTGATCAGCTTGAAGTTTGGGCGCAAAGAACAGGCGCAGATATTGTTAAACATTCCGAAGGCTCAAATCCTTCCTCCGTTGCATTGGACGCTGCACGCTCTGCTATCGCAAAAAAAATTGATGTCTTGATTGTTGATACTGCCGGACGACTTCAAAATAAATCTAACTTGATGGAGGAATTAAAAAAAATCAATCGCCTTATCGGCAAAGCTATTGAAGGCGCACCGCACGAAGTTTTACTTGTACTTGACGCAACTACAGGACAAAATGCAATTCGGCAGGCTGAATTATTTTCAAAAACTGCCGGAATTACAGGAATTGTTTTGACTAAATTAGATGGCACTGCTAAAGGCGGAATGGTTATCGGAATCAAGGAAGAATTGAACATTCCGGTCAAATGGGTTGGCGTTGGCGAAAGATTGGACGACTTACGACCTTTCAATGCGAAAGATTTTGCCGACGCGCTTTTTGGTATCAATTGAATTTTGATTTTTTATATAAAAAAATGCGACATAAATTCGTGCCGCAATTTTTTTATTTTAAATTTTAAATCAAGCTGTTGTTTTTTTATTGCTTGAGTCTTGAACCAAAACATTGAGCCGGAAGGAAATTCCGGAATCGTCTAAAAATTTCTGCTTGATTCATAAAAAAAACCTCATTTTTGATTAACTGTGAAACAGACTGCGCAACGTTGAAACAAAATTCTGGCTTTTGTCCATGACTTTTTTGACAGGGCGCAGTAAAAACCAATATTTTTCCGGAATTTTGTATTTAACCCAAGCAGTCAAAATTGACAAATTTGAGCCGACCAAACCGACATTAAATTCATAATACATTCTGGAAAAGCTGGTAAAATTTTCGACTTGATCGCGCGCAAATTCCGTGTTCATCAAATGACCTGTATAAAAACCTTGCTGCTGCGCGGCGTATGGCAAAATTCTTTCAAGCGCGTGACTGATTGTGCCGTCAATATCCATAGGTTCGGGCGGAAAATCTTCAACCTGCCAATTTTGATTTGTAACCAATTCAACAGCCGCAGTTCTGCACCAAAAAACATTTCCAATAGCAGGCGGAACTTTTTGCTTGTCAAAAAAATTCCTGGAGATTTTCAATTTGTCGGCAAGTTGCAAAACTATATCAAACAAATTTGCGCGTGACCAAAATTTATTTGTAAAAAAAACTGCGTGGTATGCGCCGTTGTATGGTTGAGGAACTGATAAAATTCCAAGACAAGGATTTTTTTCAAAAATTGCCAAAACATTTTTAACAAAAATTTCACTCGGCACAAAATTATTCCAAAGCATCCTGAAAAATGCTTCGCCGTGATTGACAGGCGCAGCACTTCTTGCAGATTTTTTGTCGTGCACAAAACCAAGATATTTAAATTTTTTAAACAAATCGGCGCAACCGACGTACAAAGCTGACATATCACGTCCACGCGCCGCAACAAGTCTGACTTCAGCGTTGCGATTTTTTTTGCGAAATAAATTTTCTACAACAGATTTTTTTTCAGCTGAACTGACTGTAACGACAATTGTAATTTCCTTCGGCGCATTGCAAAGATATTCAACGCAAGTCGGCATTAAGTCTTCATAGTACAAATGCGCAATAATGACAGCATCATTTAAATTGATTTTTGTCGGAATTTCTAAATCAGTCGGCAAAATATAATTCAACGCCAAATCAGTTTTTAAGTCGGCAATATTTTTTTTGCGCAATAAATTTTTCCAAATCAGCGCAGTATCATAATCTGTATTTTCTTGAACAAATTGCAACGCCGCACGCGGAATATTTCCATAATCCTCGTGCAAGGCAGAAAGCCTGTCATACAAGAAAACTTTTTTTTTCAGCACAGGATAATGATAATCGCGCAAAAGCTTATCGGCAGAATGAATGTAATGATTATTTTTGACTGTATAACCTTCCTCCCAAGTGCGCGTATCGCAATAAGCCGCGTAAGTAAATCCCAAATCCGCAAAATGCTTTGTAAAACAAACTTCGTGTTCAGTTATCGCTTCGTCCATTGTTTTTGCAACTTTTGCATTTTCCCAGTAAGCCAAAAATTCCGCGCTGTGAAACATTTTATTCCGCACAATCAAAAAATAAGACTGCAAATGTTCCGGCAAGTAGCCGTAAGTTGACATTTGCACAGTTTCAACTTTGCCGTGAATTGTTAAGCCCCAAAAATCTGCGTCGGGATAATCTTTGTCCATGCGCGAAAAAACTTCCTCGAAAGGATACAGTGGTCCATAAAACGAATCATTAAAAATTAACAGTTCATCATACTCAGACAAAAAATTTTTTTGCTTTAAAATGCCTTGCCGCCAAGCTTCCATATCAAAGCCGGAATTGTCGCGAATGATTAAATCGTCCGTGAACTGCAAAAGCTTTTTGCGACTTTCAGGCGTAGGTTCGCCATTGCTGACAATAGTCAAGTGCGTCAAAATTTTTTTAATTTCCTGCAACAAGTACAAAATATAGTCGTCAACGATGCCTTCGCTGTCATAAGTGCAAAAAATGCCCAATCTTTTCAAAATGCTTACCTCAATTCAATTTTGTTTTTAAAAATTTTTTTGTATCGCGCAAAGGCTTTGTAATTTTCCAAGACGCTGAATTTTTTATGCCGCTCAATTCTGCGTTAAGCCGGCGTATTTGTTCTTGTTGATTGTCAAAAAGCTGTTCAATTTTTGTAACTTTATCAAATTCAACAACGCCTGTAAATTCAGCATGCAATCTTTTTTCAGAAATATTTTTTTCAATCACAAAGTGCGGATCTGCTGTCAAAAAATAATTCCAATCTTCGACAGTTAAAATTGCGTTGCTTGAAAAATTTTTAATTTCTTCGCCATTAACAACAATTTTTGTAATTTTAACTGCAAGTCCGCTACGCGTTTCGGGGTCGAATCTGAATCTTGTAATCGGCGCAATCAATTCGCAATCGAATGCAACAAAAAATTTGCCGTCAGAATTCAGCAGAGTAGTTTTTTGAAAAACATTTTCTGCCTTGAAGTCTTCGCCGAAGTCTAAAAATAATTCGCTGTGCAGTTTTTTCAACTCCAAATTTGCGCCGAATGAATCATATTTTCCGGTATCGGCAATAAAATTTTTTTCTGTGTAGTTGTAAAGTTTTTTAATTTTTTCAGCAGATTTTTTTTCCTGCAAAAGCTGATACAAAATTTCCAAGCCTAAATTTTTATAAGTCGGCTGTGCGTGTTGAAGGCAAAGTTCAGCAAATGCAAATTTAGTTACAATTTCGCCGTTGACTTGATATTTTTCGGCTTCAGGAAAAATTTTTAAAAATTCCTGCGCGTCCTTGGTGAACGGCAAAAATTCACGCGCCGTGAAGTAGGATTCATTTTTATTGCGTATTGCCTTTTCAACAGTCAGCGAACTCATGGAATTTTGGGCAGTACGTCGCAGTCGAAATTTTGTCAATTTTTCCGGCAGAACATATAAATTTTTTTGCTTACAAACATTCAGCCACATTTTGAAGTCGGACAGCTGAAAAAATCGCCTGTCGAATTTAATAAAATTTTTTTCATTGCGCACAAGTGAACTTGGATTGCAAAATGAACTCATGTGCCAAAACAAATGATTCAGCCACTCTGTGCGCGTTTTATTTTTGTACTCAAAAACATGATGGTAAGGATGATCCGTCGGCAGTTCATAACTTTCGCCGCTTTCATCAATAAAAATTGCTTGAGTAAAACACGCAGCGTAGTCAGGATTTTTTTCCAGAAACTCAACCTGCTTTTCCAACTTAGTCGGCTTCCAAAGGTCGTCGGAATGATGAATTGCAATGTACTCGCCGCTTGCAAAATTCAATGCTTCTTGCGCTGCATCAATAGGACCGCGATTGACATCGTACAGGAAAAGTTTTATACGCGCGTCGGAAAAATTTTTTATAATTTCGCGGCTGTTATCGGTTGAGCCGTCGTCATAAATCAGCAATTCAAAATCTGTAAAAGTCTGGTCAAGAACAGATTGAATTGACTGCGCAACATATTCAGCTTGGTTGTAGCTGGATAAAATTACAGAAACTTTCAAGTCAATCAACCTTTCATTGATTTTAAAATTTCACAAATTTTTATTA
>CAJOPJ010000229.1 GCA_905236325.1 uncultured Selenomonadaceae bacterium | reverse complement strand
CGCAAACTTAATATTCCGATTGTCGCTATTGTTGACACAAACTGCGATCCTGACGAAGTGGATTATGTTATCCCCGGCAATGACGATGCTATTCGCGCTGTAAAACTTTTGACTGCGGCTATGGCTGACGGCATTTTGGAAGGCAATCAAGGTTCCGCAAGTGCTGAAGATGTTGCTGAAGATGAAGCTGAATAATTTTTTTAGATGCTAGAAATTTGCTAAATACTAAGACTAGCTACTGTTTTCGACTGAAAGGAGAACACCAAATGGCACAAATAACTGCCGGAATGGTAAGAGATCTGCGTGAAAAAACAGGCGCAGGTATGATGGATTGTAAAAAAGCTCTGAATGAAACTGACGGCGATATGCAAAAAGCTATCGACTACTTGCGCGAAAAAGGCATTGCAAAGGCTGCTAAAAAATCCGGTCGCATTGCTGCCGAAGGCGCAGTTACTGCTTATGTTTCCGACGACGGCAAATTCGGCGCAGTTGCTGAAATTAACTGCGAAACCGACTTCACAGCCAACAATGAAAATTTCCGCGAACTTGCTAAAAAAGTTACAAAGCACATTGCAGAAAATGATTTTGCCGACCTTGACGCACTCAACGCAAGTAAAATTGAAGGCGACAAAACTGTTTCCGACTTGGTAACTGAGGCAACTGCTACTATCGGAGAAAAAATCACAGTGCGTCGCTTTACAAAGTACAAGACTGACGGCTTAATCACAAGCTACATTCACATGGGCGGCAAAATTGGCGTCTTGGTTGAAATCACAGGCGGCACTCACGAACTTGGCAAAGATATTGCAATGCAAATTGCGGCGGCTAATCCTTCAGCAATCGACCGTGACAGCGTTGACGCGGCTGAACTTGAACATGAAAAAGAAGTTCTCCGCAAACAGGCTTTGGAAGAAGGCAAACCTGAAAAAATTGTCGATAAAATGGTTGAAGGCAGAATCAACAAATTCTACAAAGAAGTCTGCCTTGTCGAACAAATTTTTGTAAAAGACAATGAAAAGACTATCAAAGATGTTTTGGGCAGTGAAAAAGTTTTGAACTTCACACGCTATCAGCTTGGCGAAGGCATCGAAAAGAAAGAATCTGACTTTGCTGCTGAAGTTGCAGCTCAACTCAATCAATAAAAAAAAATTTAATCCTCCGCTGGGGGATTTTTTTTTGAAATTCATAAAGGATTTTTATATTGATTGTGGAAAATAATGGAAAAATCATTAAATTTTTTTATTTTTGTTGGGAGGTTTTTCTATGGCTCGAAAGTATGAGCAACTGGCGGCTGATATTGTTAAAAATGTCGGCGGCAAAGAAAATGTCATTCAGTTGGCGCACTGTATTACTCGCCTTCGCTTCAAATTGAAGGACGAAAGTAAAGCCAACACCGATGTTTTGAAAAACATGGACGGCGTTGTTACAGTCGTTCAAAGCGGCGGTCAGTATCAGGTTGTCATTGGCAACCATGTCGGTGATGTCTATGATGAAATTTTAGGCTATCACGGAATTTCAGGCGTAGGCGGCGTCGATGTTCAAGAAGATGATGACGCGCCGAAAAAGCCGCTTGATTTGTTTATTGACACGATCAGCGGAATTTTTACGCCAATACTTGGCGTTTTGTCTGCTGCAGGTATGTTAAAAGGCTTGCTTGCACTTTTGGCGTCGTTTGAAATTATTTCGCGCAACGGCGGAACTTACGCTATAATGAATGTTGTGAGCGACGCGTTCTTTTTCTTCCTGCCAATTTTCTTGGGCTACACGGCAGCAAAGAAATTTAAAATGCATAGCGAATTTACTGCAATGGCAATCGGTGCAGCGTTGGTTTATCCAAGTTTGGCACAATTGCGCAGCGGCGATGTACTTTATCAAGTATTTCAAGGCACAATGTTTGCCTCAAATGTCAATGTTGAATTTCTTGGCATTCCGGTTATCTTGATGAACTACGCCTCAAGCGTTATTCCGATCGTGCTTGCAACTTGGGTTGCGGCAAAGATTGAAAACTTTTTCTTCCAGAGGATTGGTCCTACATTCAAAAGCTTTGGCGTGCCTTTTTTGACAATGCTTATTACAATTCCGCTGACTTTGATTGTTGTAGGTCCTGTTTCAACTTGGCTTGGTCAAATCGTCGGATTCTTGGCAACCAGCTTCTTCAATCTTAGTCCTATTGTTGCCGGTATCTTTATTGGTTTCTTCTGGCAAATGTTGGTTATGTTCGGCTTGCACTGGGGCTTAGTACCTGTCATGCTCAACAATGTTGTAACTCTTGGCTACGACGAAGTTGTTACAACAATGTTTGGCGCGTCATTTGCACAAACTGCAGCTGTTTTGGCAATTTTCTTGCGTACTAAAGATACTAAACTTAAAGGTATCGCGTTGCCTGCGTTCTTCTCAGGTATTTTCGGCGTTACAGAACCTGCTATTTATGGTGTCACTTTGCCGCGTAAAAAATACTTTATCTTTACCTGTATTGGTGGCGGCGTCGGCGGTGCGTTAATGGCTCTGCTTAGCGTTAAACTTTACATTTTTGGCGGACTTGGTATTTTTGCTTATCCTTGCTATATCGATCCTAATTCCGGCGATGTAAGTGGTATGTACTACGCAATGCTTGTTTCTGCAGTTTCTGCAGCTGTCGGCTTTATTTTGACATTTGTTACTTACAAAGATGAAGCTGTTGCTGAAGCGGCTCCTGCACCTGCAGCTCCTGCACCTGCAACTCCTGCTACTGAATCAGCTGAACCTGAACTTAAAGCTGAAACTTTGGCAAGTCCTTTGACAGGCAATTTGGTTAGTATGGAAAATATTCCGGACCCTGTATTTTCAAGCGGCGCACTTGGTCAAGGTATTGCTGTTGAACCTACTGAAGGCAAAGTCTTTGCACCTGCTGACGCTGAAGTTACAACGCTTTTCCCAACAGGTCACGCTATCGGCTTAAAAACTGAAAATGGCACTGAAGTTTTAATTCATATCGGTATGGATACTGTTGACATGGAAGGCAAAGGCTTTACAACTCATTGCGCACAAGGCGACAAAGTCAAGAAAGGTCAACTTTTGATTGAATTTGACATTGCGGCTATTAAAGCAGCTAACCATCCAATCATCACGCCTGTTATCGTCACGAACAGCGCAAGCTACAAAGAAATTAAACCTGTAACCGGCTCAACTATTAAGCAAGGCGATAATTTAATCGATACTGTATTGTAGTTTGTTATTTTAGGAACTTTTTTAAGCGGCAAGTTTTTTTAGACTTGTTGCTTTTTTTTGTGTTATAATGTCAAAAAATTTTCTTGGTGGGTGCGGAAATGGAAATTATTATTTTGCTTTTTAGTTACCTTATCGGCTCAATTCCTAACGGCTTAATTTTCGGTCAGCTGATTTGGAAAAAAGATTTGCGTAAATTTGGCAGTGGTAATATCGGTGCAACAAATGCTTGGCGCGTTATTGGAAAACCTGCAGGATTTTTGATTTTTGTGTTGGATTTTTTGAAAGGCACATTATCTGTTTTTATGGCACAAGATTTTATCGGCGAACCACTGATTATGATTTTTGCAGGGCTGATTGCAATTTTTGGTCACAGTTACAGCGCGTTTTTAAAGTTTCACGGCGGTAAAGGTGTTGCTACAGGCTTAGGCGTTATTGCAATGCTTATGCCAAAAGTCACGCTGATTGTATTTTTAGTTTGGCTGGCGATTGTTTTTGCAACGCGCTATGTTTCGCTCGGCTCAATCATTGCTTCAGTTTGCGTTCCAATTTTAGCTATTGCCTTTGCTGAACCTGTGGAATTTATTTTATTCGGCGCGTTGGCTGCTGTATTTATTACACTTCGTCACAAGGAAAATATCAAAAGACTTTCGCAAGGCACTGAAAATAAAATTTAATCCTTGCAAAAAAATTTCATTCGACAGCAATAATTTTGCTCAGAAATAAAAAATCCCAACGCTGAAATTGCGCTGGGAAATTTTTTATTTTAGTTTGCAAATTTTTGCAGAACATTTATCGGCTTTCCGGAGTTTTTTAAATCTGCAAAAAAACTTTCGCGCCGTGGATCTTCAGGCGTAGGAATTACTAAAACCGGATTGCCCTGCAAAACAGCATTAAAATTAACTGCGCGTCCAACTAAATTTGTTTGCTGCAAAATTTTCAATGCGCGCTCTGTATGCAAAATAATAACTGAAATTCCAAGATTATCAAAAAAGTCCGGTGCAAAATTTTGAACTCCCCACGCGTCGCCAATCATCAAATCACTTTGTAGGCTCGGCAACCTGAATTTGCAAATACCGCAACTTGGACGCTGAATTGTATTTTGTAAAAAATTTCTGTTGAAAGTATCTTCATTCAAAGGACGAAAATAAAAACCGCAGTCTTTGAAAGTTACTTCAAAATGTGGATTCTGCCAGCCGCCACGCTTGCTTTTAAAATTCACGCGCACAATTTCATGACCGCGTCCAAGCCACTTGATATAACTTTCCCAAAGCGCAGGTGAAGGCACTCCATGACAAAAAATTTCCACAATCAATAAATTTTCAGAATCGCCAACAAAATTTTTTAGTCCGGCGCATTGACAACCTGTGCCACTGAACAAAACTTTGCGTCCGGCGGCAAGATGTTTTTTGACTTGTTGGAAGGTTTTGCCAATCTGACTTTGAAGATATTTACTGCCGTGCAACTTTTCAAGTTCGGAAAAATTTTCCGCCGCCATGTGTGCGACTGAAAAATTTTCATCAAACGCCGCGCCAAAAACAATTCCGCCTTCGTCCAAAATAACTTTTGCAAGCGCACCAAAAATTCCGCCGCTTGAACTGTGCCGACGAACTTTTGCGTCAGGATTGATTGCAACAAAAGCTGTAGGCGGCGCAGAAATTTTTTTCGGCAGGTTCAATGAAGGACAAACTCCATCGCACTTACCACACTGAACACAAACTGCGTGGTCGATTTTTGGATACTCAAAACCTTCGGCATCGCGTTGCATTGAAATTGCTTTTTTAGGACAAATATTTGCACAAGCCGCGCAACCAAAACATTCAGCGCGATTTTGGCTAATCATTTCTTCAATTTTCATTATTCATCGCCTCCCAATGCTTCAGTCAAAAATTTGAACGACTTAACGCGCTCATGATGCAAAATTTTTTCAACTGCCGAATAATCAATTTCAAAATTACTTTCCTGCAAACTATTGCGATTTTCCAAACCGAACATTTTTAAAATACTTGGTATGCGTAAATCTGTCGTGCGGTCAGTTTGATTTTTTGCGCCTTCAGTTACAATAAAATTGCGCTTAAACAAAATTGAAAACGCTGTGCCGTGAAATGAATTTGTAAAAATTAAATTGCTATGGGCGAACAAATAAACAAATTCAGCCGGACCGATTGTGTAGTGATTGTAATTGTCAAGGTCCAAAATATTTATAACCGGCAAGTTCAGTTGGCGCGAAATTTGTTCAACTTCCGGCGGCGTAACTACGCTTAAAAAATAAGTCAAAATGTAGCCGCGCGAATATTTTTCATTTAGCCAAGTTGGTTTTTCGGCAACTTGCAGCCATTCTTCCTGCGTCAAAGTCATAACAGGATCTAAAACCCAAGTCGGCGTTATGCCTGTCAAATCTTCAATCAATTTTACTGCGCCTTCTTCGCGAACAGAAATTTTGCAAAAATCTGAAATTCCGCGCTTAAAAATTTCACGCCATTCAACCGGAATAATCGGCGTGCCTATGCTTGCGGCGTATGAAATTTTTTTATTCTGTGGTATGTCATTTAATAAATATTTATAATTAAAACCATTAAAATTCCAAACTTGATCTGAACCGACAACAAAAAAATCATAGTCATCAGCAATATCAGCAATATCAAAAACATCAAAGCGCGTCTTGATATATTTATTTTCAAAATCTTTGAACTTGTTTTGACGAACGCCCTCACGCAAGATATTTTGTTGCAT
>CAJOPJ010000228.1 GCA_905236325.1 uncultured Selenomonadaceae bacterium | reverse complement strand
GATTTGTTGGGCAAGAACCTGAAGACACAGTTACAAATTCCTACAACGCGACAATGAAAAAAATTTTGCCGCGATATGGCATTGAAGTTTGTGAAATTCCGCGCCGAGAAATTTCCGGCGAAGTTATCAGCGCAAAAAAAGTTCGCGCCGCATTGAAAGTTGGCGATTTTGATAAAATTAAAAAACTAGTGCCGAAATCGACGCTGAATTTTCTGCAAAAAAAATTTCGGCAGGTTAATTAAATTTTTGGCAGAATTAACAACTGAAAGATATTTTTTAGGAGTGATAAATTTTTATGGACTTTATCCACCAATTTATTCAGCAGCTGATTAACGGCGTGAGTCTTGGCAGTATTTATGCATTAATTGCGCTTGGTTACACAATGATTTATGGCATTATCAAGCTGATAAATTTTGCGCACGGCGATATTTATATGGTCGGCGCGTATCTTGGATTTTTTGCGGTGACTTTTGGCAACCTGCCAATTTTGCCTGCGCTTTTAATTTCAATGGCAGTGACTGCTTGTCTTGGTATGTTGGTTGAAAAATTAGCTTATAAGCCACTTCGACATGCGCCGCGCATTTCAATTTTAATAACTGCAATCGGCGTGTCATTTTTTCTTGAATACACCAGCATGTATTTTGTTACGCCAACGCCGCGCACTTTTCCAAATGTTTTGCCCAGCATTTCATTCAATGTAGCAGGTTTTGTTGTGAATGGTCAGCAGCTTTTGATTTTTGGAATCACGATTGTTTTAATGGCACTTTTGACTTACATTGTACAAAAAACAAAACTTGGCAAGGCAATGCGCGCGGCAAGTTTTGATACTGAAACTGCTCAGCTTATGGGAATTGATTCTGACAGAGTTATTTCAATGACATTTTGCATTGGTTCAGCACTGGCGGCGGCTGCAGGAGTTTTGGTTGGCGTTTATTACAACACGATTGATCCGCTTATGGGAATTATGCCCGGCTTAAAGGCTTTTGTTGCGGCAGTTTTGGGCGGAATTGGAATTTTGCCCGGCGCAGTTGTCGGCGGAATTATTTTAGGCGTTATTGAGGCTTTGGTTTCAGGTTTTATTTCTTCGACTTTCAGAGATGCTGCGGCTTTTGCAATTTTGATTTTGGTTTTGTTGATTAAGCCTTCGGGGCTTTTCGGAAATAATGTTAATGAAAAAGTTTAAATAAAAAAATCCTCCGCATTTGGAGGATATTTTTTTTGCAAAATTTCAGTTGATTTTGTTGAAAAATTTATAAAAAAATCCAATTAGAGGAAATTTTTTTGCTAAAAAATAAATTTTTTCATTCTGTCGCAGGCTTCTTCAATCAGGCTGAAAGGACTTGCCAGTGATAATCTTAAGCCGAAAGGCGCATTAAATAAATTACCGTCGTGCCAAGTAACGCCTTTTGCCCAGCCGCGCTTTAAAAGTTCATTTTGTGAAATATTTTTTTCACGGCAATAATTTTCGCAATCCAAGAACAGCATATAAGTTCCCTGCGCCTTTGAAACTTTCACGCCGGAAAAATTTTTTATAACAAAGTCATAAACATACGCAGAATTTTTTTCCAGCACTTGATTGAGTTCGGTCAGCCATTCGCTACCAATTTTTGAATAGCCGCCAATCAGCGCGTGCATTGAAAAAACATTCAGTTCATTGTAGTGCGGCAGTGAAGATTCTTTCAAAATTCTGTCGCGCAACCAAGAATTGTAAATTAAATGATACGCGCCGACAATTCCGGCTAAATTGAAAGTTTTGCTTGGTGAATAAAAACTTGCTGTATGTTCGTGCGCGTAATTGTTTATCTGCGAAGTTGGAATATGTTTATTGCCGCTGAAAATTAAGTCTGACCAAATTTCGTCCGAAATGACAAAAACATTGTGGCGTTCAAAAATTTCAAAAGCGCGTTCAAGTTCAGTTCGTTCCCAAACTCTGCCGGTTGGATTGTGTGGTGAACAGATTATGGCGGCGTGAATTTTATTTTCAACAATTTTGCGCTCCATGTCATTAAAATTCATACGCCAAATATTTTTTTCATCGCGTACAAGTTCGCTGTGAATAATTTTGTAACCATTGTT
This sequence comes from uncultured Selenomonadaceae bacterium, assembly GCA_905236325.1. GTDB lineage: Bacteria > Bacillota > Negativicutes > Selenomonadales > Selenomonadaceae > Quinella. Next base: position 5,626 of record CAJOPJ010000228.1, on the reverse strand, counting down.
GGTAAGTGACATTTCAAAGCCTACATAAGTTGGCGAATGAAGTAAAACATTGTCGCCTTTTGAACACAGAACATTCAGCGCACTAATCACGCCGCCGAGTACGCCGTTTTCAAAGCCGATATATTCAGGTTTTAAATCTGTAACATTATTTCTGAATTTTTGCCAATCAAGGATTGAATTAAAATATTTGTCGCTGAGTTGAAAGTAGCCGAAAATTGGATGCTTTGCGCGTTCAATAATTGCTTCAACAATTGACGGCGCAGTTGCAAAGTTCATATCGGCAACCCAAAGTGGAATTGAATCAAAACCTTCCTCAGGTTGCGCAGGTGTAAATTCCGGAATTGTGCCCAAGCCGTCAATCGCCAATGCGTCTTTGCCGTGCCTGTCGAAAATTTTTTCAAAATCATACTTCACAAAATCGCCTCCAAAAATTCAATCCAACAAACTGCGCATTAAAGTTGTAATATCAGATTTATTTTGCAGAAAATTTTCAATTGCTGCAAGATAATTTTCATTGTGGTTCAAGTCCATTGAAATATCAGTCAGCATTTTAAAAATTTCAGTGCGCGTAGAATTTTCATCAGCGCGACTTTCAGCAAAAATCGACAGCGCAATCAATTCCAAAATTTTAAAACGCGCAATAAAAACTGCGTAATTTTGCTGAATTGTGCCTTCAACTTTGTAAGGATAAACTCCGCCGAAAAAATCATTCACAAGATAATTTTCAAACGCGCCTGCAAAATCTGCGTCGAAAGATTTTTTAATTTCGCCCAAGTCAAAATAATTTTCGGCAAGTTCGCGAATATTTAAATCAGCTGAAAAATTCACACTGAACGCCTTGCAAAGTTTTTCAATGTAATGCAAATTGCTTTCGGTAGTCAAAACTTCGCCATCGCCATAAATTTTTTTCAGCAAACCGAACATTGTTTCAGCAAATTCCAGAATTTGAAAATTCACACTGTCCAAAAGTTGCGGAATTTGTTCTGCAAAAAATTCTTCCGACCGATAAATTTTGTTCAGCGTTTCCAACAAATGCAGTTCGTTGCGTTGAATAATTTCTTCAACTTGAAATAAATAGTAGCCCAAAATTATCAGTCGGTGATTTATTGTAAGCCGCTTTTCCTGCAAAATTGAAATTGCAGTCAATTGCAGTTCGATTATCACAGGATAAATTTCTTGCGGAACTTTGTTTTTTCCGATGACTAAATTTCCTTGCGCCCAGTCAGGTAAATTCAGTTGCGCAAATTCAAATTCCAAGCGTTTTGAATTTAAAATCAGTTCGGCGGCAAGTGGACAAGTCGGCGTTAAAGTGCGTTCAATAATTTCGCCGAAGTTACAAAGTTGTCGCGGATAAGTAAGGCAAGTTTCAGACAAAAATTGTTCACCATGCTTGCGTTGGATTCCGCAATAACAGCCTTCAATCATAAATGGACAGCCGTCAACGCCCTGCTTTATCAAGTAACCTTCGCCTTCAGGATTTTTTTCAAGCTGACTTGTAATTTCGTGCGCGTCCGATTCTATCGACTGATATTTTGCAAATGTTTCATAATCAATTAAAATTCGCCAGTCGCGTTTGCAACAGTTTGCAGGACAAACTTTGCCGTCGCAATGAAATTTGCCGACATATTTCGGCTGTAAATATAAATATTCGCCCATAAAATCAACCAACTAATCTGCTAAAAAACTAATCTGACTATCTGCTCAACAACTGCTGAAATATTTTCCAGCGCGATATTTTTTTGCATAGCGTCAGACAAAACCATTGGTCGGCGCAAGATTGAAAATACTGCGTCAATATCTGAATTTAAATTTATTTTTTGAACTGTGCCGCCAATCGCCACGACTTTAATTGCAGGATTTATTTTTTTTGCCAATTTTGCAACGCCTGCAGGTGCCTTGCCTTGCAAAGTCTGATTGTCAATCGAACCTTCGCCGGTTATCAGCAAGTCCGCAGTTTTTAAATCTTCAGCAATGTTCAGCGTTTCCAAAACCAAGTCCACACCCGGAATTAAATTTCCGCAAAGAAAGTTTCTAAACGCAAAACCTAAACCACCGGCTGCGCCGTCGCCTTCGACTTCGACAGAATTTTTCAGCTTGGCAAAATTTTTAATCCAACTGTCCATTTGCTGAACAACTTCAGGCGCTGCGCCTTTTTGTGGGGCGTAAATTTCACTGCAACCATTTTTGCCTGTCAGCAAATTTTTTACATCGCAAGCAATTTTGAAGTTGCAGTCGAAAATTTCGGCAGGTACTTTGGCAGAAATAATTTTTTCAACAAATTGCAAATCGCGTCCGAAAATTCCGCACGGTTGATTTGCTGAATTTAAAAATTCAAAACCAAGCGCAGTCAACATACCAAGTCCGCAGTCGTTAGTTGCCGAACCGCCGATTCCAATTATAAAATTTCGACAGCCGATTTTTATTGCGTCCAAAATACTTTCGCCGACGCCAAAAGTTGTGGTGTTTAGTGGATTGCGTAAATTGTCAGCTACAAGTTCAAGACCTGCCGCGCTTGCCATTTCCAACACTGCTAAATTTTCTTCGGCTATAAATCCATACTCCGCGCAGATTTTTTTGCCGACAGGACCTGTGACTTCGACAGATTTAATTTTGCCGCCAAGTCCGGCAGTTAAAGTTTTACAAGTGCCTTCGCCGCCGTCCGCCAGTGGAAAAACTTTAATTTCGGCATTTTGCAGAAAATTTTTTATTCCAACTTCAGCTGATTTGCCAGCCTCAAGGCTTGACAGACTGCCTTTAAAACTGTCAATCGCAATTACAATTTTGTTTTTCATCTTAATCATAATCCAACATCGAGTCCATATTGTCGTGCAATTTGTTCAGATAATCTTTCAAGTTGTCGGCAACTTCAGGATTACGCAATGCAAATTCAATGTTCGCCTGCAAAAATCCCAGCTTACTGCCAATGTCATATCGGTGTCCTTTGTAAATGTAAGCGTACATAGCTTCATCATGCGCCAGTCGATTGAGTGAATCTGTCAGCTGAATTTCGCCATTGTAGCCGGGCGTTTGCGTTTCAAGATATTGAAAAATTTTCGGCGTCAAAATATATCTGCCAAGAATTGCAATGTTGGAAAAAACTTCCTCAGGCTTAGGCTTTTCAATTATGTTGCGAACTTTATAAATGCCATCCTCAATTTGCTTACCGTCCAGTGAAGAATACTTGCCAATATTTTCAAGCAAAACTTCCTGCCCGCCAATGACTGAAGTTTGATATTCATTAAAAACCTCAAGCATTTGCTGAAGCACAAGTTTTTTTGAAACAATGACATCGTCGCCAAGCAGAACTGCGAATGGTTCATTACCGATAAAATGACTTGCAGTCAAAACAGCGTGACCAAGTCCGAGCGTTTGCTTTTGCCTGATGAAATGTATATTTGCAATTTCAGAAATAGATTTTACCATTTCCAAAATTTCGGCTTTACCGTCGCGTTCAAGTTCAAGTTCAAGTTCAATCGAGCGATCGAAGTGATCTTCAATCGAACGCTTACTTCTGCCGGTTACGATAATAATATCTTCAACGCCGGCAGATGCGGCTTCCTCAACTATGTATTGAATTGTCGGCTTATCAACAATCGGCAACATTTCTTTAGCTTGAGCTTTTGTCGCCGGTAAAAATCTTGTACCCAATCCTGCCGCAGGGATAACTGCTTTTCTAAGTTTCATAAAATTCTCCACCTTCCAAATTTGGAAATTTATTTTTATAAAAATTTTGACATTAAATTGTGATTTTCCTTCAGTTGTGATAGAATTTTTCAAAATTTTTGTTAGGAGGTAATTTTACAATGCGTAAAATTTTTGGAATTTTGTTACTGCTTGCAACTTTTGGTTTAACAGGTTGCGGCGGCGGAGGAGGCGGTGACGGTTCTGTTGCTTATCTTTGTTTTGACAGGTCGGATGCCTTTGGCGGCACTTTAATTGGCAATTCTTTTGAAAAAGCCGCACAGTCAAAAGGCTTGAATGTAACTTACTACGACGCGCAAGGCGACGCAAATACACAGATTGATCAGATTAAGGAATCTATTGAAAACGGCGTTTCGGCGATTGTACTTCTTGCAGTTGACGGTGATTTAATCCTTCCTGAAATTGAAAATGCAAATGAAAAAGGCATACCTGTTGTGTCTTTGAATCGCGGTGTAAATGGCGGTACGCATATTGATGTTATGTCGGACGACTATGAAGCAGGAAAGTTGCAGGGGGAATATTTAGCTACAACTTTGCCGCAAGGTGCGAAGGTTGCTTATCTTGAAGGCACAAGCACGCAGTCAAGTGCGCAAAAACGCTTGCAAGGTTTTCGCGACGCTTGCCTTAGCAAACGCCCGGATATTGAACTGCTTGATGTTCAGGACGGCGACTACTCAAAAACTGAAGCCATGAAAATAACTTCCTTGTGGCTTACTCTATTTCCGCAGATAGACGGCATAATTTGCGGTAATGATATGATGGCACTCGGCGCGGTTGAAGCGTTGAAGGCGGCAGGCAGATTGCAAGGTTGCCAAGTTTCGGGCGTTGACGCTGTTGACGACGCTATAAAAGCCGGTGAAATGGTTCAGACTGTCAAGCAAGACGCTGTTAAACAGGCAGAAAGCGCAGTTGACTTAGTCGCGCAGATTATTCAAGGCGGCAATCCTTCCTCAGTAATCGTGCCTTTTGTTTCAATAACTAAAGATAATATTTCCCAGTTGGCGCAGTGAGGAGGTCGCAAAATGCTTGAAAATTTCTCAGTAAAAATAAAAATTTTATTCTTGTCGATTGTCTTAATCGGCGTTACCTGCATTGTTGCGGCAGTTGGAATTTATTTCAATGGTCAATCCAAAAACGCTATTGACAAAATGTACAATTCAAACTTAATGGCGACGCAGTTTTTGAACGATGCAAACAGTCATTACAGAAATATTGATGTTAATGTTACTTACCTGCTGATTGGTACAGGCTTAAATCCTGATGTCCTGCGTGACGATATTATTGGTCATTTAGATTCAATTGCCGGCGACAGCGAAAAATTAAAAAGCATTTTAACAAGCCAAAAGTCACTTGAAATTTTGCAAAGTTTGGACGCAAATATCAACGCTGCAAAATCTGCTGTGCAAAGTACCAAAGGCTTGTCAACTTCACCTGCCGATAAATTAAAATTGTATCAAAGTTTGATGACTGTTAAGAAAATTGCCGGCGACTTGGGCGCAATAACTCCGGATAATGTTTTTGAAGGCAAAGTTTTGTTTGAACAGACTTCGGAGGCTTATAATCTGTCGATTAAAATTTTTATCGCCATTGTAATTGTTGGACTTTTGTTTGGCGTTGGAATGGCAACTGCAATTTCACGCGGCATTGCTAATCCACTTTCACTTGCGATTGAGGAACTTGACAGCGTGGCAAGCGGCAATTTGACAAGACAAATTCCAAGTGAACTTACGCGCCGTGATGATGAAGTTGGAACAGTCGTTCGTGCGCTTGAAAAAATGCAACAAAGTTTGCGTGAAATTTTGAAAAATGTTCGCCGCGAAGCCGAAAATAATGTTGAAATGTCCGCGCAAGTTCAAGAGCTTGTTACGAAATTCAATGAACATACGCAAGATATGTCAGCAACAACACAGGAAATGGCTGCCGG
>CAJOPJ010000227.1 GCA_905236325.1 uncultured Selenomonadaceae bacterium | reverse complement strand
TTGATACACAAATTTAAACAAGGCGAAGATTATATTTTGCTTGATGTTTCAAGCGGCGCAGTACACATTATCGACGAAATGATTTTTGATTTGCTGGATACTTTCGACGGCAAAAATGATGCTGAAACAATTTCAGTTTGGCAAAGAAAATACAATCCTGCAGAAATTACAGAAGCACTCGGCGAACTTCATCAACTGATTGACGCTGAAGAACTTTTCACGCCGGAAATTGATTCAGTGCCAACTTTTGCAAGTGTTGGAATTGTAAAAAGCCTTTGCTTAATGGTCGCGCAGGATTGCAATTTGCGCTGTAAATATTGTTTTGGCAATGAAGGTACTTATGGACATCGCGCAATTATGTCGGAGGAAGTCGGTTGCGCCGCTGTTGATTTTATCATTAAAAATTCCAAGATTCGCAAGCATTGTGAAATTGATTTTTTCGGCGGCGAACCACTGATAAATTTAAAAACTGTCAAAGCTGTTACTAAATATGTTCGTGAGCAGGAAAAAATTCACAACAAAATTTTCAAGCTGACTTTAACTACAAATGGTATGCTTTTGAATGAAAATGTTACTGACTGGCTGAATGAGAATAATATTTCACTGGTTTTGAGTTTGGACGGCAGGAAAGAAGTTCACGACGCAATGCGCCCGACAATTTCAGGTGAAGGCAGTTATAATCGCGCACTGAAAAATTTCAAGCATTTTGTTAAAAGTCGTGGCGGTGAGAATTATTATCTGCGCGGAACTTACACAAAAAATAATCTTGACTTTACGCAAGATGTTTTGAGTCTTCACGACGCAGGTTTTGATATTTTATCTGTTGAACCTGTTGTGCTGAAAGATTCGCCGCTCGGCTTCACTGAAAAAGATTTGCCACGCATTTTTGCTGAATATGACAGATTGACTGAGGCTTATTTGCAAAGAAAATCGGAAGGCAATGGATTTTTCTTTTTCCACTTCAATGTTGACTTGAATAATGGTCCTTGCGTTGCGAAAAGACTTGCAGGTTGCGGCGCAGGGCACGAATATTTTGCTGTTGCTGAGAATGGCGATTTATATCCTTGTCACCAATTTGTCGGGCGCAATAAATATAAACTTGGCAATGTTTTTTCAGGCGTTGAGGATTCAGCTAAACATTGGACAAAATATTTTCGCGAATCAAATGTTTTGACAAAAAATAAATGCCGCGGCTGCTGGGCGAAATTTTTCTGCAGTGGCGGCTGTCACGCTAATGCTGATTTATTTAATAATGATATTCGCAAGCCTTATGAGGTTGGCTGTGAAATTCAAAAAAAGCGGCTGGAATGTGCAATTTATGTTCAAGCAATTTCAAATGCAAATTAGTTGTGAACTTCATCTTTGGTGTAGTAGCCGCTTTGGATAAGCACAGAATCGATATTATTTTTATCGACGGCAACAGGAGTACATAAAAATGACGGCACAATCAGCTTGTGATTGTCATAGGTGATTGTGTCATTGATTTCAGGAACTTTGCCTTCAATTACAGCCTCAACCATTGTGACGCATTTTTCAGCAAGTTGGCGCGTATCTTTAAATATTGTCATTGACTGGCGACCGTCAATGATATTTTTTATTGCTTGCAAATCAGCGTCTTGACCTGTGATTATTGGAAAATCAAAGCCGACGGTATAACCTGCGCTTTCAAGTGCGTCAGCAACTCCATAACTTATGCCGTCGTAGGGTGAAATAATTGCGTCGATTTTTTCAGTGCGATAGTAAGTTTGCAGAATTTTTGTCATACGCGCATTTGCAGTTTCACGCGACCAACGCAGAGTACAAATTGTGTCAAAATCTGTTTCGCCGGAAAGGACTTTCAACTTTCCGCTGTCAATGTAAGGCTGTAAAACTTCAAAAACACCGGCATTCAGGAAGTGTGCGTTGTTGTCGTCAGGTGAACCTGCAAAAAACTCAACATTGAAAGTTCTGTCTGTATTTTTTAAATTCAGCGCGATTTCAATATAACGACCAATCAAAATTCCGACGCCTTTATTGTCGAAAGTTGCATAGTAAGACAAGCTGTCAGTATCCATTAAAAGCCTGTCATAAGCAATAACAGGTATATTTTTTTGCTTGGCTTGCTCCAAAACCTCAACAAGCGCAGTTGAATCAATCGACGCAACTACTAAGCAACTTACGCCGCTGTTAATCATTTCTCTCAGCTGATTTACTTGTGTTTGGATATTGTCTTCTGCGTATTTTAAATCGACAGTATAACCTTTGGCTTCAAGTTTTGACTTTATATGATCGCCGTCCTGAATCCAACGCTGTGCAAGTTGTGTTGGCATTGCCACGCCTACAATTTTTCCATTTGAATTGACAGAGTCCTTGCTGTTTGAATCATTACAACCTGTCATAATAAAAGTCATCAGCAACATCAGCAGCCAAAAAATTTTTTTCATAAAATCGCCTCCTTGAAAAAATTTTCTCCTGCTGAAAGATTATATTTTTTTTAAACCACTTGTCAATTGAAAAAACCTCCGCTTGGGAGGTTATTTTATTTACTTTAAGCTGTCAATTGCAAATTTGATTTTATCAGCAACGCCGGTGATTTTTTCAGTAGGCATTGAACAGACTGCAACGCGCACGCCGAGTTTCAGTGGCACTGCAAAAATCAAGTCGCTATGAAGTATATCGCAAACGGCTTTTGGATTTTCAGCAGGAACTGCGATAAAGAATCCGCCTTTGTATGGAACAGTTTTAAGTCCGCAAGATTCAGCTTCTTTGACAAAGATATTTGCGCGATTGTTCACCAGTTCGCGAATATTTTTTTGGTCTTTTGCAATTTCTGCGCGAAGTTGTTTATCATTATTCAGCTTAATGAACAGATTTTGTGCGCCACAGTTTATGTTTGACCAAGTTGCACGGCAGCTCCATTTGTTTGTATTTTCAAATTCTTCCATAACATCGGGGTCGGTTGAATAGGCAGCAAGTGCGCCTGTGCGCTGTCCATAAAGTGTATAGCTTTTTGACATACTGTAGGCAACCAAAATCAAAACATTAGCCGGCATATTGCCGAACTTTTTCATAAAGTCCCAAGCGTGTTCTGAATCACCTGCAAAATCAATATAGGCAATGTCAATCAGCAGTGAAATTTTCTTGCCGGATTCAGCGTGATTTTTAATAATTCTGATGACTTGGTTCCATTCTTCGCTTGTGAGTGCATAGCCGGTTGGATTGTGTGCAGGTGTGTTTAAAATAATCAGCAATGAGTTTTGGACTTTCAAAAGCTGTTCGACTTTATCGGCGAAAGCTTGGACATTGAAGCCGGTTAAATCTGAGTTGAACATTTTGAAGGTTTCAAGATTTTTACCTGTTTCGCGGCAGATGACATTGTAAGTTCCCCAGCACCAATCGGTAGTTAAAACGCTGTCGCCGCGTTCGGCATAATTTGCAATGGCGTGATGAATTGCACCTGTTCCGCCGGCTGTTGCAACTGAACTGAAAAAGCCGTTATAGGTAGGACTTCTGAAAACTTTATCAAATATTTTGTTGCGATAGTCAAAAAGTCCGTCAATCGGTGCGTAAGACATAAAATCTGACATTTCAATTTCACGCCAAACTTTCTCAACAGTTGGCAAAACAAACAATTTGCCGCTGTCGTCCAAGACTGTGCCTATTGTTGCATTGGTGACTTTAACTGCGCCGTATTTTTTAATTGCCACTTTGCAAGCCGCGTTAGCCTCAAAAATTGCGTCTTTCAAAATTCTGTTTACCGCGTGACTTGCAGCCATACTATTTGCCATTTAAAATTTACTCCTTCCGAAAATCATCATCATTATTATAACTATTTTTTTTTAGTTTGTAAAAGCAATTTGGCAATGTATTCAAAATTCATTACAAAGGTATTTTGATTCAGCTGTCGAAGTTTAGTTAAAATGCTTTTTGGAGGTTATAATTTGAAGAACAAAGTTGAATTACTTGCGCCGGCAGGAAGTTTTGACGCATTAAAAGCAGCAGTTGAAGCCGGAGCCGACGCGGTTTATTTAGCCGGTGACAGCTTTGGGGCGCGTGCTTATGCTGAGAACTTCAATAGTGAGACATTGCCTAAGGCTGTTGAGTTTGCACATTTGCGTGGCGTTTCAATTCACATCACGACAAATACAATTTTGGCTGAAGATGAACTTGAACAATTTGCTGACTATGTAAAATTTTTACGCAAGGCAGATGTTGACGCGCTTTTGATTCAGGACTTGGGTGCGGCGAAGATTGCTCAGACTGTCGCGCCGGAAATTTCACTGCACGCCTCAACGCAGATGACAATTCACAACCTTGAAGGCGTTTTAGCTTTGGCAAATTTAGGTTTTAGTCGCGTAGTTTTAAGCCGTGAGCTTTCTTTGCGGGAAATTGAAACAATTACTAAACGCTCACCGATTGAAATTGAAGTCTTTATGCACGGTGCGCTTTGTGTTTGTTTTTCGGGGCAGTGTTTGATGAGTAGTATGATTGGTGGCAGGAGTGGTAATCGAGGTCGCTGCGCTCAACCTTGCCGATTGCCTTATGCTTTGGTTGATGAACATAATCAAGAAGTTTTAAAAAATGCAGGTGAATATTTGCTCAGTCCGAAAGACTTGAATACGCTGGATTTGTTGCCGAAAATTGTAAATGCAGGTGTAAGTTCACTGAAGATTGAAGGCAGAATGAAGCGTCCTGAATATGTTGCGACTGTTGTTAAGGTTTATCGTAACGCTTTGGATAGGATTTTAGCTGGCAAGGACTTTTCAGCGACTGCTGATGAACATAGGAAATTAGCGCAAATTTTTAATCGCGACTTCACGACTGCTTATCTTGAAAACAATCCAGGCAAGCATTTAATCAGTGACAAACGCCCAAATAATCGTGGAGTTTTGGTTGGTAGGGTTTCAGCTGTTGAAAAGAACAGAATCTCAATCAAGTTGGCTGAAAGAATCTCAGCAGGCGACCAGATTGAAATTTGGATTAAGGTTGGCGGGCGGCTTACTTTCACTGTTGAAAAATATTCAGTTGAAGGCGATATTGCTACGATTGAAGTTGAAAGTGTGCATGGTGTTAGGATTTCTGACAGAGTTTTTAAAATTTTTGACGCTGAACTTACAGCCGAAGCGCGAAAATATTTTACAG
>CAJOPJ010000226.1 GCA_905236325.1 uncultured Selenomonadaceae bacterium | reverse complement strand
CAGGAATTGCGGTAATGTTGCTTTTGCCGGGAAAAAATTTTGCAATCGCGCCTGTGTCATTTTTTGGCGCAATGGCGGCGGCAATGCTGATTTATATTTTGGCTTGGAAAAATGGTATTCGCCCAATCAGAATAATTTTAGCCGGCGTGGCAGTATCGGCATTTTTGGGCGCAGGAATTTCTTCGCTGATGATTTTGAACAGCGACAAAGTTCACGGCGCGTTAATGTGGATGGTCGGCGGACTTTCGGCGCGAAGTTGGAATCATGTTGAAATAATTTTGCCTTACACAGTCATTGGAAGTTTGCTGGCTTTTATCGGCGCAAATTATCTGAATGTCCTGTCACTTGGCGATGAAGTAGCAAAAAGTCTTGGCGTGAAAGTCGAAATTACAAGATTGATTTTCACTGCGTTGGCGGCGTTACTTGCAGCAAGCGCAGTTTCGGTCGTCGGACTTTTAGGCTTTGTCGGCTTGATAGTTCCGCACGCAACCAGATTGATTGTCGGTTCTGACTATAGATTTTTATTGCCCGGCGCGGCTTTACTTGGAATTGCAATTGTAACAATCAGCGACACATTCGCGCGGATAATTTTTGCGCCAATCGAACTGCCTGTCGGAATTGTTATGGCGGTTGCAGGTGCGCCATTTTTCCTGTTTCTGTTGAGGAAGGAACTTTAAATGCAACTTGAAGCTAAAAAAATTTCAGTGAACTTTGCGGAGAAAAAAATTTTATCTGAAGTCAGCGTTAAATTTGCCGAAGGCAAACGCTTTGCAATTTTAGGCGCGAACGGCGCAGGTAAATCAACACTGCTGAAAGTTTTAGCCGCGCTCAATTCAAACTATCAAGGCGAAGTTTTTTTAGGCGGCAAAAATATTAAAAATTTAAGTCGAAAAAAAATTGCACAAAGTCTTGCTGTAATGCCGCAAACTATGCAAATTCCGCCTGATACGACTGTTGAACGCTTGATTGACTTTGGACGCTTTCCCTATCGCGGAATTTTTACAGTAAGCAATCCAAAAGTTGACCGCGAAATTACAAACTGGGCGTTAAAAGTCGTGAACTTGGAAAAATTTAAAGATCGGCAGGTTGCAACTTTATCCGGCGGCGAAAGGCAACGCGCAAGAATTGCTATGGCACTTGCTCAGAAACCTGAAATAATTTTGTTTGATGAACCGACAACTTATCTTGACATCGCGCACCAACTTGAAGTTATGCAAATTATCAAGCTAATCAATGAAAAATTTTCAATGACTGTGATAATGGTTTTGCACGATATAAATCACGCTATTGAATATGCTGATGAAGTTATTGTCTTGAAGGACGGCGGAATTTTCGCACAAGGCAAGCCGACTGAAATTTTGACTGAAAATTTGTTGGCAGAAGTTTTCGGCGTGAAGGCTGAAATTTTTATCAACAATCTTGGCGACAAAATAATTTTTCCAACTGCCACGCTGAAAAATTATTCCTCAAGCAACTTTTGAAATGCTTTTAAACACGCCAGAAAGCCTACAGAAGCGTAGCAAATTAAAATTAGACCTGAAGTATAGGTTATGTCGCCTCCGTGTGTTATTGAGCGCATTAACAGACTTGTGTGCGTCAGCGGCAGGCAGTCAACTAAAAATTTCACGACTTCAGGCAAAACTGCTGTTGAAAAAAAAGTTCCGCACATGAACGACATTGGCAGCAAAATGTATGTGTTGACTTGCGCCATTTCTTCATAGCTTGAAAGTTTCATTGCCGCGAAAAATCCGACTTCAGCAAAAATTACTGAATTTAAAATCAGCACGGCAAAAAAAGTTATCGACAATGAAAAATTTGCGCCGAAAATTTTTGCAAGCAAAATTATTATCGCAGTCGAAATTATCGAACGCAAAACTGCGCCAAGCAATTTGCCAATTAAAAATGCAGTCGCGCTTATCGGCGCAAGAAAATATTCCTCAAGACTTTTGTGATAGACGCGCTCGGCGTGAATTGAAATTACGCTGTGAAAGCTGATGTTCATTGAGTTCAGCGCGATAATTCCAGGCACGATAAAATCTAAATAACTGCCGGAATCTAAATTCACACTGCGCCCAAGACCTAAGCCGAACGCAGTTAAATACAAAAGCGGCGCAACCATTCTGCTGAAAATAAATTTTGTCAGTCGCTTTTTAAGCACAATCCAATCACGCCAAAAAACTGTTCCAATGTCGTGCAACATTAAATTTGCTCCTTCTGCCCTGTCAGTTTTATAAAAACTTCCTCAAGATTTTTTGCGGCGAATTTTTCGCAAAGATTTTTCGGCGTGTCCAACGCAATTAACTTGCCTGTTTTCAAAATTGCGACGCGTTGACAAAGTTTTTCTGCTTCCTCAATGTAGTGCGTTGTCAAAATTATTGTCGCGCCTTTTTTTTGCAAGTCTTCAATCAAGCTCCAAATTTTTCTGCGAACTTGCGGATCTAACGCGACTGTCGGCTCATCAAGAAACAAAATTTGCGGTTCATGAATTAAAGCACGCGCGATTAACAGTCTGCGTTTCATTCCGCCGGAAAGTTTGCGAACATTTTCATTAACGCAGTCGCCAAGTTCCAGATACTCCAGCAAGTCCGAAATTTTTTTCCTGCGCAAATTTTTTTCAATGCCAAACAATCTTGCGTGCAGTTCTAAATTTTCGCCGACATTCAATTCTTGGTCAAAATTTATATGCTGCGGAACTACGCCGATAAGGCGTTTTATTTTTGCTGAATTTTTTTCAACAGGTTCATTGTCATAAAAAATATTGCCTGAGGTCGGCGAAAGTTGCATTGTCAAAAGTCGAATCAAAGTAGTTTTGCCTGCGCCATTTTTTCCAAGTACGCCGAAAATTTCATTACGCCGAATCGACAAATTTAAATTATCGACTGCAGTTTTCAGCGTGTAATTTTTATTGGCGTTGCGGTGCGGAAAAATTTTCACCAAGTTTTTAATTTCAATCATGATTACTCCAAAAATAAAAAAGGCGGACATCTAAGCCCGCCCTGAAAAAAATTTTTTATTGAGCTTGTAAAGCGTCCCAAGCCTCATTAGCATGCTTGACATAAAGATTGCGGATTGCGCTGTTTTCGCCTAATCCTTTCAAAATTGGCGAAACTTTAAAACCTTCAGCAGTCAAAATTGTCTTGTGCGAATCTTCTTCGTCGCCTGCCATATCGTTATTTGCGTGGTCGCCGGCAACCATCATCATTGGCACAAGCGTAATATTTTTAATTTTATTTTGCTTGAGTTTTGGAATTACAGTTTCAAGATTTGGCCAGCCTTCGACTGTGTAAATATAAACATTTTTATAGCCCATTTCGTCCAACTTTGCTTGCAAAACTGAATAGTAACCATTGGCAATGTGTGGCGTTCCATGCGCCATAATCAAAACTGCGTTGTCGCCGCTTGGCTTTCTGATTTCAGTAAACAATGCCTTGATAAAATCTTCAACGTCATCGTCCTGATCTTCCTGACCTTGCCAATAAATCAGCGGTGTTGCCAAAGTCATTTTTTTGAATTGCGTTTTGTAGTTATGGAAAATCGCCTTGTTGTAATCATATTCCATTCCGGGAATAACATCGAGCGAAATCAATGCAATGCGGCTGTAACCTTCCGCCTTCAACTGTTCAAGTGCTTTTTCAGGCGTAGGATAGTGGATGCCTTCATTTTCAGCAATTCTGTCAATAATGATGTGGCTGGTAAAAGCGGTTACAACTTTTACGCCTGGATGCGCGGCTTGAATTGCTTGAACAGTCGCCTCAATAGTTTTTGCGCGGCTTTCTTTGTAAGTCGTGCCGAAACTCATAACCACAATTGCATCTTTATTTGCCATGTTTGCAAATTCAGCTGCTGTATTTTCGTACTGCAGAACGCCAATTTGCGACGCTGTAAGCAAGGAAGGCGTAGCCATTCTGACTTCAGGATTTAGCGTATAAGCCGCCTGTGCAGGTTCAGTTGCGAAGAATGTTGCTGAACAAGCTAAAGATACCGCCAACATTTTTTGCCAATTTTTCATTAAAACCCCTCCAAAAACTAAAAATTAAATTTGATGACATAGCAGGAGAAGTTCAAACAAAAAAAATAATTGCCAATTTTCCATTTTCATTTTCAATTTTCAAAAATCTCCTCCCTGTCACTCGCAGGTCAAACGGCGATTGTTAATTAGGCAATTCTCCTGGCTTCAGGTCTTTGCTTCTTTGCGCCTTCTCAGAAAAAAATTTTTT
>CAJOPJ010000225.1 GCA_905236325.1 uncultured Selenomonadaceae bacterium | reverse complement strand
TCGCTGGTTGCGCGGCGACGGCGTTTATGGCGCACTTAACGACAAATTGGAAATTGTGACAAAAGATACCGAGCGCATGATGTCGATTTTCCTGCACAACAATTTATCCTCAGCCAATCTTGGCGATGTCGAAATTCAGTTTCCTTGGAACAGAATGTTTGAGGCAAGATTTAATTTTACTAATTAGCAGGTAATTATCTGCTCAAACTGTAGACAAAGTCCTTTTCAATAAAAGTTGAGAAGGACTTTAAATTTATTATGAGCAAAAATTAAACGCAGTCTTTTATAAAAAAACCTCCCGACTTATATAACATCGGAAGGTTTTTTTTATTGTTGTCTACAGTCTGAAACAACCTGATAAGGCTGTCTTTTTTTGTAGTTTAGTTTGATGATTATTTTTGACGCATCCAAGGCGGAATATCAATAACGCCCAGATTGTTATTGTCATTGTTAGTAGGACGCGGCGCAGAATTTTGATTTTGATTGTTACCTGCGCCGAAATTTCCAAAACTCGGCATACCCAAGCCTTTGGATTGCTGTTGAGTTTCAGCAGATTCAGCTTGTTGTTCAACGCGTGGTTTAACAGGCGTGCGAACAATTTCTGCTTCATCATCAAATCTTGTTGCAATGACTGTAACAGTAACAGTGTCGCCGAGCGATTCGTCAACCGAAACGCCCCAGATAATTTCAGCTTCAGGATGTGCTGCTTCTTGAATTGTAGTCGATGCTTCATTAACTTCAATCATTGACAGCGATTCGGTTGCGCCCATGATGTTAAGCAAAATACCGCGTGCGCCTTGAATACTTGTTTCAAGCAAAGGCGAATCAATCGCGGCTTTAACTGCGTCGACAGGCGCGTTTTCGCCGCTTGCCTCGCCGATACCCATCAAAGCCGAACCGGAATTTGTCATTACAGATTTTACGTCCGCAAAGTCCAAATTAACCAAGCCGGGCACTGCTATTAAGTCCGAAATACCTTTGACACCTTGACGCAGAATATCATCTGCAATGCTAAAGGCTTTTGTCATTGGCGTTTTTTTATCGACAACCTGCAAAAGTCTGTCATTCGGAATTGTGATAATTGTATCTACATTGCGTTTTAAATTTTCAATTCCGATGTCAGCATTTTTTTTGCGTTTAGGTCCTTCAAATGCAAATGGTCGCGTTACAACAGCAACAGTCAATGCGCCAATTTCGCGCGCACATTCTGCTACAACAGGAGCCGCACCTGTACCGGTTCCGCCGCCCATTCCTGCTGTAATAAAAACCATGTCCGAACCGCGCAAAGCCTCCAAAATATCTTCGCGACTTTCTTGCGCGGCTTTTTCGCCAATTTCAGGACGCGCACCTGCACCAAGTCCGCGTGTAAGTTTTTCGCCAATTTGCATACGCTTAGGCGCAAGTGCAGTCAAAAGTGCTTGTGCATCTGTGTTGACTGCGATAAATTCAACACCTTCAAGTCCAAG
This sequence comes from uncultured Selenomonadaceae bacterium, assembly GCA_905236325.1. GTDB lineage: Bacteria > Bacillota > Negativicutes > Selenomonadales > Selenomonadaceae > Quinella. The sequence goes on along the minus strand of CAJOPJ010000225.1, from coordinate 2,735 downwards.
CGAAATCATTCTGTTGACAGCATTACTGCCGCCGCCGCCGACTCCGATGACTTTTATTTTTGCAAACTGGTCTAAGCCATTGTCATCAAATTCAAACAAATCCTTCGAGCCCCCCATTTCCTAAAATTTATTAACAATAATTTCACCTTCCAAAATATAATTCCAAAAAATGTTTGCAGGCGCATTTTACTACAAACTTTTAAATTTTTCTATAGCAACGCAAAAAAAGTTGCTATATTTCATCTTAGTTTCATTAAGTTGTTTAAGTTTTTCATAAAAATTTCTTTATTGTGTAATAAAATTCAGCAACTGAAATAGCTGTTAGACGCTATATGTTAGACTTTAGACGCTAATGACTGGCGACTTTGTGGAAGGAGAAATTTTTTTGCCAATTAAAATACCAAACAATTTGCCGGCGGCGAATGTTTTGGAAAGTGAAAATATTTTTGTAATGGACGCGGACAGAGCTTATACGCAAGACATTCGTCCGCTGAAGATTTTGATTTTAAATTTAATGCCGGTTAAATCTGTAACCGAAACGCAACTGCTCCGACTGCTTGGCAACACGCCGCTACAAGTCGAAGTTGATTTTATTTACACTGCAAGTTATATTCCAACTCACACTTCGCGCGACTACCTTACTGAATTTTATGGCACATTTCAAGATGTAAAACACAAAAAGTACGACGGCTTTATAATTACCGGTGCGCCTGTCGAATTTATGGATTTTGAGGAAGTTGCGTACTGGAATGAGCTTGCAGAAATTTTTGACTGGAGCAAAACGCACGCGTGGTCGAGTTTCCACATTTGTTGGGGCGCACAGGCAGGACTTTATTATCATTATGGCGTGCCAAAATATATTTTGCCTGAAAAACTTTCCGGCGTTTATCTGCACAAACTTTGCGTTCAGCATGAAAAATTATTTCGCGGCTTTGATGATGAATTTTATGTTCCCCACTCACGCAACACTGAAGAACGCAAAGAAGATATTTTGAAAGTTCCTGAGTTGACAATTTTGGCTGAGGCTTATGAAGCCGGAGTTTACGCTGTGGCAAATTTGCAGAAGCGTCAATTTTTTATCACAGGACACGCCGAGTATGATCCTTACACTTTGCGTAATGAATTTGAACGCGACTTGAAGGCGGGATTAAATCCGCACATTCCGCAAAATTATTTTCCAAACAACGATCCAACTCAAGAACCTGTAGTTAAGTGGCGCAGCGTGGCGCATTTGCTTTTTGCAAATTGGCTGAATTATTATGTTTACCAAGAAACGCCTTTTGAAATCAATTCAATAGGATAATTTAGATAGTCAGATTATTAGATTGTCAGAAAATCTAGCCTTCTGACAATCTAAGCTGGCTATCTTAATTTCTACCGGAAGGAGTAATTTTTGTTATGAAAAAATTTTTAGTCGGACTTTTGGCGGCGGCAACATTTTTTACTGCGCCGCAGGTTACTTTTGCTGATGTTGAGGTGCCGGAAGATATTTATCAGTGGGTTCATTCAAGCGCACGCGGAAATTATTATTTTAATTTTCAGCAGACAAATTACGCAGTCAAAGACGACGGCACTATTGATTTAAACGTGATTATTGCGCCGACAATTTGCACTTACGACAACATTCAAATTGATGATGTTTTACAAAAACGCAGGTGGCGCGGACTTTCAACTGCAAATTACAGCGACTTAATCGGACGCGCCGATTATCTTAAATTTGACTTGGAAAAAGGCACTGTCCTAATCACCGAACGCGTCAATTTAGATTCAACTTTCACGGCAATTGACAGCGAAAAAGATTTCCATGAAACGCCGCTTTCTAAATTTTCACAGAACGACATCACCAGAAAATTTTATCGCGCAATCTTGCTTTGGGCGCGTAGTCACCACCAACTTATGGTTGAGCGTTCGCGTGGGCATTTAAGTACAGCCGATGCAAAACTTTCACTTGAAAATGTGCCGATAAAAAAATTTGACTGGATCGATTCGGCTGCAAATTAAACTATAAAAAATTTTTATATTGCTTGCAAAAATCTTTCCATAGTTTTATAATGCGCACATTCAGAATTTTTAAGTTTTCTGAATGGAAAGAGAGGTAAATTTATGGAGCGTTATTTTCAAGAAGAAATCGAGCGTGCGCCACTGGAAAAACTTAGGGAAATCCAGAACGCTAAACTTCCCAAGCAGGTTCGTCATGTCTGGGAAAATGTTCCTTACTACCGTGCAAAAATGGAAGCTAAAGGACTTACGCCTGACGATATAAGATCTGTTGACGACTTATACAAACTGCCTTTTTTGTCAAAGGCTGACCTGAAAGAATGTTATCCTTACGGCTTGTTGGCAGTGCCGCTTAAAGATTGTGTGCGTATTCATTCGACTTCGGGTACAACAGGCAAACGCGTTGTAGCATTTTATACGCAAGCTGATATTGATATGTGGAATGAATGTTGTGCGCGTGCGATTGTCGCGGCGGGCGGTTCAAATGAAGATGTTGTGCAAGTTTCTTACGGCTATGGACTTTTTACAGGCGGCGCAGGACTTGATGGCGGCAGTCACAAAGTCGGTTGCTTGACAATTCCGCAAAGTTCAGGAAACACCGAGCGTCAAGTTATGTTTATTATGGACTTGAAAGCGACAATTCTTTGCTGCACGCCGAGTTATGCTGCTTATCTTGGTGAATCAATGCGCGAAATGGGCTACAAGCCTGAAGATATTCCGCTGAAGGCAGGAATTTT
>CAJOPJ010000224.1 GCA_905236325.1 uncultured Selenomonadaceae bacterium | reverse complement strand
GAATTTTGAGTTTGTTGGAGATTTTCGGAATTAATGTCATTTATCAATTCAATTCCGGCTGAAATATTTTCTTTCGGCGTTGGAGAATTAACATAAAGCGTAATAAAAAAAGACGCAAAAAATACAATTATCAGCGCAAAAATAAAAGCAAAAAATCTAAATATTAACCTGAAAGAACGCTTTTTTTTGTTTTTCTGTTCATTATTTTCCATTTAATAACTTCCTTAAATTAAAATTGAAATGCACAAAAAAATTACAGTTGCGGTATACATCATTCTGATTGCAAGCAAAATATGATGCGCTTGAAGAACTTCAGTTGGATCGCCCATGTACGCACGAAAATGCGGCACGCCAAAATAATTATTTATTCCGCCAAGTTGAATATTAAGTGCGCCGGCAACAGTTGCTTCTGCATAACCGCCATTTGGACTTGGGTGTTTATCAGCATCGCGGCGCATAATTTTAAAAGCATTTTTAAAATCTAAATTCAAAATCAGTGCGGAAAAAATAAATAAAATTGCAGTAATTCTTGCCGGAATAAAATTTGCAACATCATCAAGTCTGGCAGCAACTCTGCCAAAATATAAATATTTTTCATTTTTGTAGCCGAGCATTGAATCCATAGTATTTACAGCGCGATATGCAATAGCAAGAGGCAAGCCGCCGACAGCAAAATAAAACAGCGGCGAAATAATTCCGTCAACTGTATTTTCAGAAACAGTTTCAACAGTTGCGCGGACGACTTCCGATTCATTTAAGTAATTAGTATCGCGCCCGACAATCCAGCCAACTTTATAACGCGCCATTTGTAAATTTTCCAACTTCAGCCAAGTAAAAATTTCTTTACCTGCGTCAGCCAAAGATTTCGGCGTTATCATAAAACTTAAAGCCACAGCTTGAATTACAACTGTTGCGGTAAAACTTTCCAAAAAATTTGCCGCAAAAATAATTGCAAAGCCGACTCCATAAGCCACAATTAAAACAATCGCAACCAGAAGTCCACCTTTGCAAATTTTTTTTATGTATCCGTCCGAATCGCGCCGCAAAATTTTTTCCAGAATTAAAATTAACATACCAAGCAGCACGACAGGATGAAATTTTGAACGCGGATCTCCAATCAAAGCGTCAATTAAAAACGCTACAACCGCAATTATCATTATGCTCATTGTACAAAAATTTTATCCAGTTCGTCATCAGCAGCCGCAATAGTTACCAGCGTGCCGACAATTAAATAAACTTGCGGCGCAACAGTTTTCAAATGCAATTTTTCCTGCGGACTGTGAATACCTTCATTTGTCGTGCCGATTGAAATCATATCCAGCGCAGGATTTTTTTGCAGAAAAAAACCACATTCCAAACCTGCATGTATTGTTTGCACAGTCGGCTGAAATTTATTTTGTTGCGTAAAAAGCTCAGTCATAATTTTAATCAATTTGCTGTGCGGATTGAAAGTCCAAGCCGGCGAAGGATCTGAATAATCAATTTCAAAATCTGTCAGCCGCGCAAGTGTTCTGTTCAGCTTAATAAATTTTTTCAACATTTCATAAACATTGGACCTTGAAAACAAATTCACAGTCAAATTATTTTCTTCAGTGCAAATTACAGCAAGATTTGCGCTACTTTCAACCAAATTTGGAATGTCGCGGTTCATTGCATAAACGCCGGTGTGAATCAGTTCAAGCAAATTCAGCAAGTCAAAACAATCTTTTTCGCAAAAAATTTTTTCCGGCATTTCGACTTTGGAAATTTCAAATTTGAAGTCAGATTCGCCGTCGCCAAAAGTTTGCTTGAATTGTGCTTTAAAAATTTCCGCGCAATCAGACAAAATATTTTCAGCTAAGCCTGTGCAGATTAAAATTTCAGCAGTGCTTGGAATAACATTAGCCGCCGCGCCGCCTGCAATTTTTGCAATTTGAAATTCGCCGCGCTCCTCCAAAATGTTCAAGAAATTTTTCAGTTCGCGAATTGCGTTTGCACGATTAAAACCAATTTCAACGCCGGAATGACCGCCTTTAAGTCCGGAAATTTTTATTTTGAACGCATTTTTAAGTTCAACTTCCGGCACAACAAAATTCAGTTGGCGCGTAAAATTTATTCGCACGCTACCTGCGCTGCCAACAGTTAAAAAATCCCAATTTTCGCTGTCGCAGTTGATTAAAAAATCTGCGCCCTGCAAATATTTTGCGTCAAGATTGATTGCGCCGCTCATGCCTTGTTCTTCATCGGTCGTGAAAATAATTTTAATCGCGCCGTGAGAAAATTTATCAGACTGCTTGGCGATGTATAAAATTTCAGCAACGCCAATTCCATCGTCCGCGCCGAGCGAAGTTCCTTCCGCAGTCAAAAAATCTTCAGTGCGAATCAGTTTAATTGCGTCGGTCATTGGATTGTAATTGTAACCGTCCTCAGCCACGCAAACCATATCAATATGCGCCTGCAAAATTGTAGTTGGCGCATTTTCTTTACCGACAGTTGCAGGAATAGTTGCAATTAAATTGTTGTAGCTGTCTTGCACAACTTCAAAGCCCATTCCGGCTAAATAATCCTTCAGGAAGTTGGAAATTTTTTCTTCATGTTTGGAAGGACGCGGAATTGCAGCTAACTTTTCAAATTCAGCCAATACGCCGTTCAAAATTTCATTTTTCATTCTACATTCTCCATTCTAAATTTTAAATTTTAAATTGAATTATTTCGCCAAATCTATAAAACAGACAGGCGCAGATAATTAAAAGCGCAAAAAAATATTCGCGCCAACTGCCAACTTTAAATAATTTTATGCCATGTTTGTTGTGTGGCGTGAAGATTGGAATTTTGCCACAAATTCCGTCCTCAGCAATATGCAACAGTGCGCCAATCAACATATAAGTCAGCAAATTCAGCGCAAGTTCAAGCATTGGGTCGGGATAATAAAATTTTGCATATTGAAGTCCTGCGATAATTGCCAAGTACAGCGGAGGATAATGCGACCAAGTTCGATGTCTTTTTCGCCACTTCCAATAAGCCTTACTTTCTTTCGGCGGTGAACCTTCAACTTTGTCAGGCAAAACTGCTCCCAAAATTCCGGACGCAACAAAAAGCGCGTCATCAGTTGCCGCGTAAATTATAAATCCTGTCACGATCTGATGATTTATCCACTTCATAAAAAAAATTTTCCTCTCAAAACAAAATCGCGCAGATTTTATCATAAACAAAAAAATTTGTCTTTAATGTTTTTAGATTTTGTGCTAAAATTTCAGCGTTAAAAAATTTTTTTTAGGAGGATGATAGTTATGAAGTACGTTTGCATTTGTGGTTGGGAATATGACGAAGAAAAAGGCGATTCCGATCTTGGTATCGCCCCGGGCACAAAGTTTGATGACTTGCCGGAGGATTTTATTTGCCCTGTCTGCGGTCTTGGTAAAGATGCTTTTTCTGAAGAATAAAAAATTTTTCTAGAAAATTGCAGTATCATGTGTTAAAATAGTTTTCAAAAAAGTTTTTTAACTGTTTTTTGGTAGAGGAGGAAAATTTATAATGAAAGTTACAGTAGTCGGTTCAGGTAACGTCGGCGCAACAGCTGCCAATGTTTTGGCTTCAAAAGGTTTCTGCAGTGAGGTCGTGCTTATCGACATCAAAGAAGGTCTTTCCGAAGGCAAGGCAATGGATATTATGCAAACAGCGCATATGCTCAACTTCGACACAAAAGTTGTCGGCGCAACTTCACCTGTCGATGCACCGAACTATGAAGCAACTGCAGGTTCACAGGTTGTTGTCATTACTTCAGGTTTGCCGCGTAAACCCGGTATGAGTCGCGAAGATTTGATTGGTGTCAATGCAAAAATTGTCGGCGGCGTTGTAGATCAAGTTTTGAAACATTCGCCAAACGCAATTTTAATCATCATCTCCAATCCTATGGACGCAATGACTTACTTAACTTTGAAAAATTCAAAACTGCCACGCAATCGCGTTCTTGGTCAAGGCGGTATGCTCGACAGTAGCCGTTTCCGCTACTATCTTGCACAAGCACTTTGCGAAGCCGGCTATCCTGCAACACCTACCGATGTTGACGGCATGGTTGTTGGCGGTCACAGCGACAAAACTATGGTGCCGCTTGTCAGCCTTGCAACTTGGCGCGGAATTCCTGTAACTCAACTTCT
>CAJOPJ010000223.1 GCA_905236325.1 uncultured Selenomonadaceae bacterium | reverse complement strand
GGCAACGTTCGTAAGCTGAAATTCCTGTTTCGGTGTCGAAGGCGTCGATTGAAACTGTAAACGCTGTTTCGTGGTTGTCAGTATTGTTTGTAACCATCTGCGTAATTTCAAGTTCATCAAGCCTTTTGCCGTCAATCGGCGTGCAAATTAAGCCTTTGGCATAAGTCGCCATAAAATTGATAATTTCAGGCGTGACAGTTTCAGCTGCGCAAATTAAATCGCCTTCATTTTCGCGATCTTCATCGTCCACAACAACAATCATTTTGCCATTTTTAATATCTTCAATCGCTTGTTCAACTGTTGCAAATTCCATAATTCATTCCTCCAACAAAATTTTTATCATTTCTAACGCGGCATTTGCGGCTTGATTTTTAATTTCCGCACGACTGCCGCTGAAATTAAATTTCTGCACCGAAGTAAAATTTCTACCGCTGACAGAAATAAAAACCAAACCGACTTCAGCGCCGGCAGGACCTGCAAAACCTGTCACGCCAACGCCAATATCAGCTTTAAAAATCGTGCGAACATTTATTGACATTTCCTGCGCGACTTCACGACTGACTGCGCCGTGATGTTCCAAAACTTCAGCGTCAATTTTAAGCAGCTGATGTTTAACTTCATTTGTGTAGCTGACAATCGCGCCTTTAACATATTCAGAACTTCCGGCAATATCAGTCAACTTGCTTGTTAAAAGTCCGCCTGTGCAACTTTCAGCGCACGCTATTGTTAATTTTTTTTCGCGCAGTAATTTTCCGACCAAACTTACCAACTTGCAACTTACCACCTTTCAACTTTGTTACTTTTTAATTTCTGCAGTGACTGTGACTTTTTCAATATGCACAGTTACGCCGTTTGGAATTTCAAGGCGCAATGTTCCATGAAATTTATCGTTCACCGAAGGCAAAGTCAATGGCACAGTTTTTATTAAGTCGATTGAATTTAAAATATCTTCCTTGCCGGCAATTTCGATTGTTTCAGGATCAATTTTTATGCTGTCAAATTCCTTGCCATTCGGTAAAGTTATTTCAACTTGAATCGGCACAATTTTTTTAGTGATGCCTGTTTCTAAGTCCACTTGAACTGTAATTGCCGAAGGCACAACTTGAACGCCTCTTACTTCGCGACCGTCCGAATCAATTGCAGAAAGCGGCACCTGCATTTCAAAGTCCTCAGAATTGTGCGTTAAGCCAACATAACCAATAACGCGTGCAACTTTTTCGACTTCAGACTTTGCGCCCAGCACAGTGATATGATCCAATGACTTTGCAATATTTTTTATCATTGAATCGGCAACAGTTGAACCTGTGACAATAACTTCAGCTTCAATTTGCTTTTCAATGTAAGGTTCAATTTTTACATGCAAAGTTTGCGGCGAAATTTTTATCAAGTCAAAGCCTTTTGGAAATGACGCTTCAACCGGCAAGTCGTAATCGCCTTCAGTTAAGTTGGCAACATCTATTGTCGCGCGAATGTCTTTTTCGCTGTATTCAGCAAAATTTGAACGCGGCGCAGAAAGTTTAACGCTTATTGGCTTATCTTCAACAATAGCTTTTACATCACGCGCGGAGTTTATTACTGAAATTGGGACTGTATAACTGCCGCTCATTGGCGGATCTTGACTGCTCATTACAAAAAACCAAAGCAAAGTTGAAACTACAACCGCCGTGAACTTTTGCAGTTTATTTCTGCTAAAAATATTATTAAGTTTTCTTATCACTGTCACTCCTCCATTTCATCAAGAAGTCCATGAAGAAATTTTTATCTCTGTGCGTATTTCGGAAGATTGGTAAAAGCTTTTTAGTTAATTTTTCTTCGTCAAGCCTACGCGAAAGTTTACCATTTTCTGCAATTGAAATAGTGCCGGTTTCTTCGCTGACAACCAAAATCAGCGCATCGCTGCTTTCTGACATACCTATAGCCGCACGATGCCTTGTGCCAAGTTCTTTTGAAAGTTCGCGCTTTTCAGTAAGCGGCAACAGGCAACCTGCAGAAAATAATCTTTTGCCGCGAACTATTGCTGCTCCGTCGTGCAATGGTGTATTTACAAAAAAAACATTTTGCAAAAGTTCTGAAGTTATAATTGCGTCCATTTTTATTCCGGTGTCTGCAATGTCATTAAGCCCCATTTTGCGTTCAATTACCAAAAGCGCACCTGTTTTTGTTGCGGAAAGTGATTTTGCGGCTTTAACAAGTTCGGCAGTGATTTTTTGGGCTTCTTCTTCCTCAAGGGAGATGCCTCGTTCTTCAAATAAAAATCTGCCTTGACCGAGTCTTTCAAGTGTTCGGCGAAGTTCAGGTTGAAAAATAATTGGCAACAAAATAAATAACCAAGTAGTCAGCCTTTCAAAAATCCAACTCAAGAGCGGCAAATTTAAAATTGCGCTGCAAATAAAGTTCATTGCAAACAGCACCAAGATACCTTTGACTAAGGTAATTGCGCGTGTGCCTTCAATCATTTTGTAAAGTTTATAAAAAATAATTGCGACAAGTAAAATTTCCAAAATGTCCATAATGGAAATTGTTGAGATAAGTCCTACAATTTTTTGTGGCAAAGTAATATCAAATGGCAATATTATCACATCCTAATCAATAATTTTAATGCCATCAATTTTTAAGTCGAAGTATGGTGCGGAGCGAAATTTAGATTCATGGAAATAGCCGTCGAAAATAACTTCCCTATCGCCTTTGAAATTTTCATCGGTATCAACATCAGCAAGGTAACTTTCAAGTTTTTTTCCGCCGACTGTGAAATTTTGAGTATCAAAAATATGTAGTTTACCGGAAACAATTGCGGCTTCAATTTCGGAAATTTTTTCAGCAGTTCCTGCGGCGGCGACATTGTAATTAAGTTCGCTGATTTCAACACTGCCGCTTGCAAGATTGCCTGTCCAATCTGAATCAATTTTTTTACCTGCGCGTGTTTGACTAATCATATATTCAAAATAGCTGTTCCAGTTAATCGAAGTTGAAATTAAAAAACTTTCTTGGCAAATTGCAATATTACTTTCATTGTAGGCGGCGTTTGGGACTTTGCGCAATTCACAGGCACTCGGTGCGCCAAGTGAATCTGCATGTTGACTGATTATAACGCAACCATTGTCAATAAGCAGATTAGCTTTTGCAGTTTCAAGATTTTCATCATACCAGGAATTTGTAAATGTAACTTCCATTGTTGCTGAAGGACAAATGCTTTTTGCGCCAAGATAAAAAGCTGTGTAACCTGAAATTACTTCTGCGTATGGAAATGCGCCGACATAACCTAACTTTGCTTGTGAAGCTGAAATTTTGCCGCTGTTAATCATCTCATTCAGCTTCATACCTGCGGCAATTCCGGAAAGATAACGTCCTTCATAAATAGCGGCAAAGGCGTTGTGAAAATTTTCAAGTCCTGCTGTATGCGCTTTAGTCCCTGTTGCGTGGCAAAATTCAACATGAGGAAATTCAACTGCAGCTTTCATAAGAAAATCTTCGTGACCGAAACTGTTTGCAAAAATTAAATCGCAACCATTTTGCGCCAATTCAACTGCTGTTTCGTAGCAAGGCTGACCTTCAGAAACATTTGTACGCAAAACATAATCCACGCCAAGATTTTGACAGACAGTCCGCGCAGAGTTCATAAAATGTACATCATAGGTAGAGCGCTCATCGTGCAGGAAAATAAAACCGACTTTGATTTTATTTTCCGGATAAAACATAAAAATCAATGCACCAAGCGCAATTAACGCAAAAATCAATGCTAAATATTTTTTCATGACTTAAACACCAGCCAAATTAAATTCCGGAATAAATTTTTCATCAGCAGTTTTGCCGACCTGAATAAAACAATTTTGCACGCCAATTTCTTCTGCGTATCGAATCACAGATTTATATTCAAAAGTAGTCAGCCGCCTGTTAATTTGCTTAAATTTTTCTGCGTCAAACAGTGGCATATATTGGTTCATTAAGCTGATAAAAATTTTGTCGCCAAAAGTTTTATAAAGCCAATCAACAATTTGCATTGAATCAGTTCGAAAGTTCGGCAAAATCAAATGCCTTACCAAAACTCCACGCGTCATAAGTTCTTTGGAATTAAATTTAACTTCGCCGACAAGTTCAAACATTTTTTGCACGGCAACTTTTGCAACTTCAACATAATCAGCTGCATCTGAAAAAATTTTTGCAGTTTTGTTGTTGAAGTATTTAAAGTCCGGCAAAAAAATATCAACGCGATTTTTTAAAAGTTCCAAAACTTCCGGCAGTTCATAGGCGTTTGAATTCCAAACAACAGGCAAATTTAAGCCACAACTTTTAGCCAAATCCAATGCGCTGCAAATTTGTGTAGTGTAATGCGTCGGCGTGACAAGTTCAATATTTGTTGCGCCGCGCTTTTGTTGTTCAATAAAAATTTCTGCAAGACGCTCAACAGAAATTTCTGCGCCGAAATTTTCATGGCTGATTTTGTGATTTTGACAAAAAACGCAGTTTAAATTGCAGTGCGAAAAAAATATAGTACCTGCGCCTTGAGTGCCACTTATGCAAGGTTCTTCCCAGTTGTGCAAACTTACCAATGCGACGCGAATTTTTTCACCTGCTTGGCAATAGCCGCGCTGAATTGTTCTGTCAACTTTGCAACGACGTGGACACATTTCACAGTGCTTTAAAATTTCCGGCAAATTTTTTTATCTCCTCGAATCAGTAATATCTTTATACATACCACGCGAAAAATGACGCTTGACAACGCGATTTTCGCGCTCAAATTCTTTTTCGGCAAGTTTATCAAGCCTTTCAATCGTGGACATATTTTTGTCTTCTTTGATGCGTATTTGCATTTGTTCAGCGACTTTTTTAATTTCGTCACGCTGACTTTTCAAGCAATCTGTGCAATAAGCACCGCGATTTATAGGACGACCGCATTTGACGCAAGGATAGAAAAAATTTTCACTGTTTGTGATATTAACAAACAAACCTTGCATAGCCATTTGCTGAATAAATTTATCATTGACACCTGTAGCTTTGGCTACTTCCTTCATATTTGTTCCCGGGTGATCGCGTACATATTGAATGACTTCGCGTTCTTTTTCTTCCTGCTTAACTTTGCAATCGCGACAAATTTTTTCACTGCGAATCGGAGTAAATATTTTTCCGCAAATTGCGCAGTTTTTTATTTTTAAAGTTGCCATAATAATCGCCTCAATGTAAATTCCCAGCAATAAATTCAATTACAAAATTTTTCTATGACGCAAAAAAAAATCCTGCCGCAACAGCAAAAATTCCTGCCGCAACACTTGCAACAATATTCGCCAGCGACAAAAAAATTTCTCCGCTCCGAATCAAATTAAATGTTTCTGCCGAAAAACTTGAAAAAGTCGTAAAACCGCCCAAAAAGCCGACCGCAGCAAATAATCTGAAGTTTTCTGAACTGCCACGCAATAACAATCCTAAAACCAAGCCCATCAGCAAACTTCCAAAAATATTTACAGCAAAAGTTCCCAGCGGAAAATTTTCTAACTTTCCGGCAAGCGCAGTTGTAAAAAAATATCTGCACATTGCGCCAAGTCCGCCGCCGATAAATACTAATAAAATTTTTTCCAAAATTTCACCTCCACTTGTAAATATAAATCAAATGAATTAAACTATCAAGCTAGGATAGAGGAAAGAGGGATTTAAAAAATTTTATGCACGGAATTTATTTAATAGCAATTATGGTTATAACAGGCGGAATTATTGCGTTCATTGGCGACAAACTCGGCACTAAGATTGGCAAAAAGCGTCTGTCGATTTTTGGACTGCGACCGCGCCATACTTCAATGATTTTTACAGTTTTAACCGGCGGACTTATCACTGCGTTGACAATGGGGACTTTGGCAGTTGCTTCTCAGGACGTTCGAACTGCGCTTTTTGGAATGGAAGAATTAAACGCCGCAATGGAATCTACGCGCAACAAACTTGTCGAAGTTTCCGATGAACTTTTTTTGACGCAAACTGAATTTTCACGCGCCGGTGAAGATTTGGAACGCTCAAGACTTGAGATTGAAAATTTAAAATCTGAACAATCCGAACTTGAAGAAGAATCTCAAAAACTGCGTGAAGAAACAAATCAACTTGCACAAGAAAAATCTCAGCTTACTGCGCAGAATGAGGATCTTGCAAATTCAAATTTCGCACTTGAACAAAGTAATCGCGACCTTGAATCAAACAACAAACAGCTTGCTGAATTTAATGTCACGCTGACTTCCGAAAATGAACGCCTTGGGCAGGAAAATTCCAACCTTGAGCAACGCAATCAAACTTTGCGCAACGGCTTAATTGCAATGCGCGAAGGCGATATCATTTTCCGCGCCGGCGAAATTTTGGCAAGCGGCGTTATCGATGCTAATCAAACTTCAGAAAAAATTGCCGCACAAATTCAGCAACTTGCCGACGAAGCCTCAAGAAATATTTCTGCAAGTTTCGGCGAATCAATCGACAGCTCAGTTTGGATTTACCAGCCGGAACTTCAAGGCGCAATTGAAACTATTTCAAATAGTCAGCAAGATGTTGTGCTTAGAATCACCGCAGCAGGAAATTTAGTTCGTGGCGAGCCAATCAGAACTTCGCTTGCAATGTTTCCAAATAATGCTGTTTACGCAAATGGCGAACATATTTTGTCAAAACAATACACAATTCAAACCGACGACGACGCGCAGGAAATTTTGCAAAATTTCTTGACTGAAGTCAATCACGCGGCAGTCAATCGCGGTGTACTTGCTGATCCTGTAACCGGCAGCGTCGGCGTTATCGATGGCGACCAACTTTATGAAATGCTGGAAAAAATCAGCCCAATTCGCGGCAAATTTTATCTTTCTGCTTACGCCAAAGAAAATATCACTTCGATTGGACCTTTGCGACTGAATATAAAAATTACGCAGAGGAACTAGTTATGTGCATTTTAGGAATTGACCCGGGACGCGATAAATGCGGCGTTGCAGTTTTAAATTCAGCCGGCGAAATTAAATTTCAACAGGTTATTGAAACCGCAAATTTAGAATCGACAATAAAAAATCTTTCCGCGCAGTTTGAAATTGAATTGGCAATTTTAGGCAACGGCACAACTCACAAGTCAGCTGAAAAAATCCTGTCAAAGTTTTTAAAAATCCAAGTTGTGGACGAAAAGCATACAACCGAGCAGGCGCGAAAATTATTCTGGATAAAAAATCCTCCGCAAGGCTGGCGAAAATTTTTGCCAACTTCAATGCAAGTGCCGCCTGTACCTGTCGATGACATTGTCGCCGAAATCTTAGTCAGAAAATTTTTAGCAGAAAGTGAAAAATAATTTGTAAATGATTCAACAAAAAAATACCAAAAATTTAATAGCGGAAACTTTCAAGCAAGTTGCGTTGAAAAAATCTGTCGAAAAAATTACAGTCAAAGAAATCGCAAAAAAAAGTTCAATAACCACGCAGACTTTTTATAATCACTTCCGCGACAAGTACGACTTGATGGCTTGGATTTATTCCACTGAAGTTGAAAAAATTATTCTGAAAATCGATGGCGAAAAATTTTTTTGGCGCGATGCTCTGTCTGACACTTTGGAATATCTTCAAGCAAATAAAAATTTCATGCAAAATTTAATTTTCAACACCGGCGGTCAAACTTCATTTATAAACTATATGGCGCAGTTTAATATAAAAATTTTGTCCAACTACATAAAACGCAGTCAGCAAATTGAAACAATTCCGCCAGATTTGGAAATTTGTATTAAGTTTTATTGTTATGGCACTGTCTGCATAATTTGCGAATTTTTGGCGAAAGATTTTCCTGCAAACTTTGTGGAGCTTTTGGCAAACGCTTTGCCTGAGCCACTGAAAAAATTTCTGTACAGTTAGGTTACATTGTGGAAATTTCTTGAAAAATTTTGTCGAAAATCTCAATAATCAACTAACAACAGACAGCGTAAAAAAAATTATTTACAAAAGCGCAAAAATGTAAATTGAAAATTGCGCTGTTTTTTTTTACAATAGTCACAGTTTTTTAGGAGGGATTTTAATGAAAATTCAAGCGGTGAAATTTTACAAAAATGGTTTTATGACACAGCCATTTGCTTGCGGACTTGAAGATGGCGTAGAAAAATTTGACGCAAATGTTAAATATCGTTCAAGTTTGCAAAATTTTGTTATCGACACAGGCAAGGAAGTTATTTTGGTTGACACAGGTACGCCTGAAAATTTTCCTGATCAAGTTGTTGACGACAAGACGCAAATTTTTTTGGGAAATAAAATTAAAAATTACGTCGATGCACTGAAAGATTTGGGCTATGAACCCGAAAAAGTTTCAAAAATTTTAATCACGCACAAACACCCGGATCACACAGGAGCATTGAAACATTTTCCGAACGCAAAAATTTTTATTTCGCGAGTTGAAGCCGACGCGATGAAACTTGACGGCGAAAATATTGTCAAAGTTGACTTCACAGACGGCGCGTACAAAAATTTCGACAAGTGCCAAAAAATTGCAGATGGAATTTTTTATATTTTCGCGCCCGGTCACACAACAGGAACTTCGATTGTCATTGTCGAGGACGGTGGCTTGAATTATCTGATTCACGGCGACGTAACTTACACTGATGAAGCACTTTACATGAACAAACTTTCAATCGCGACTGAAGATAAAATTTCCGCGCGAGATACGCTGAATAAAGTTCGCGACTTTATAAAAAATAATCCGACTGTTTATTGTTCGACGCACACGCCGTTAGGATATGAAAATCTTGAGGCTAAAAAAGTTGTAGATTTAAACAAAATGCCTGAACCCATTCCGCCTACAGAAATTAAAGCTAAGGCTGCCACAGGAAAATATGTCTGCTCAATTTGCGGTTATGTTTATGACCCTGCCGAGCATGACGGCGTTAAGTTTGAAGATTTGCCTGATGATTGGAAATGTCCAATCTGCAAAAATGGCAAAGACAAATTTAACAAGGCTTAATTTTTTTAAAGCTAACTCATTATGCCAATGCTTAAAGATTATCCGAAAGGAGGTGTTAAAATGAATTACGAAAATATTTTGCAGGCTTTCCACTTGATGTGGGATAATTTTCCTGAACCTGTTATGGTAACGCAAAAAAGTCGTGAAATTGTTGCAGTCAATAAAAAAGCCGCTGAATTGGGATTGAAGGTCGGCGTAAAATGTTCCTCAATCGGCAAACCTGAAAATCATAAAGGCTGTCAATGCAATAAAGCTATTGAAACAGGCGAACCGATTTCTTGCACATATGACGGACCTTTTGGCAAGGCATATGGCTATTGGTTACCAATTTCCGAAAAGCCTGAATGGGTAGTTCATTTTGGTGTTGGCAGTAATTTTGAGTATGAAAAAATTTCGCGCTAATTTTTTTAGAAAATTTGCAACAGTTAAGGAAAAATTGTAAATTGCTGCAAAAATATTAAAAATTTTTATGAAGGGGTTTTTTATTGTGAAAAATGTTGTAATTGTTTCAGGACATCCAAACTACAAAAATTCGGTTTTCAATAAAACAATTTTGGAAACAATTGCCGAAAAGTGTCCGCAGGTTGAAATACGCAAGCTTGATGAATTGTATCCTGACTACAATTTTGACATTAAGGCTGAACAGGCTGCGCTTGAAAAAGCCGATATAATTATTTTCCAATATCCAATGCACTGGTACGGCACACCCGGCATTTTAAAACTTTACATTGATAAAGTTATGGAACACGGCTGGGCTTATGGTTCAAAAGGCACTGCACTTAAAAGCAAGGCGTTTATTATTTCAATCACTGTCGGTGCGCCTGAAGATGCTTATTCTGCAAGCGGCGCAATGCAACACACAGTTGAGGAATTTACTTATTCTGTAGAAAGTTTTGCAAGAAACTGCGGACTTGACTTGAAAAAAATATTCTACACTACCGGTATGATGTGCGTTCCTGGAATTACGACTGACGATCAGAAAAATGTGCTTGTTGAAAAAGCTAAAAAGCAAGCTGAGGATATTCTTGAAACTTTGAAGACTTTGTAAAAAAATTTATGGAGGTAATTTTTATGGACAGATAAAAAATTTGCGAAGGTTTGCAGGTAATTGTTACCCAGTTGGCGCAGCAGGCAGATGGTCATTTGATTCAGTCAAGAATTTTTGCGGCGCAAGGCTTAACTAAACTTGCTGAAAAGTACGCAGAACATTCGACCGAAGAACACGGCTATGTTGAAAAATGCGTTGACAGACTTTTGGATTTAGGTTGCGATGTCAAAAATGGCGACAAAAAAGACGCGCCGGTTTTCAAAGACGCTATCGAATTTATCAAGTATGACTTGCAAGTTTCAAAAGACGGCTTAGCTTGGCTCGGCGAAATTGTTGAGGCGGCGCGTGGCGATTACAAGACTTTTGAAATTTTGGAAGAATATTACAAAGATGAAGAAGATATGTACTGGGCTGAACAACAGCTTGAATTGATTGAAAAAATTGGTTTGAATAATTGGTACGCCAATCAAGTTTAACTAAAAAAAATTTTACCTCCAATTGCGGAGGTTTTTTTATTTGCGTTGTCAGGAAAAATTTTTTATAATTTGCGCGTCAAGAAATTTATTTTGGAGTTTTTACCATGAATTTAAAAAAATATTTTTTAACAGCGTTGGGATTTTTTATTTTAAATTCAACTGCCTACGCTGATGTTCAATTTGGCGATAGCGGCGCAGAAGTTGAAGAACTTCAGAGACTTTTGACTGAAAAAAATTATTTGGACGGCGTGGACGGCGTTTTCGGTGAACTTACCGAACAAGCCTTGAAAAATTTTCAGCGCGATAATAATTTAATTATGGACGGCATTTGCGGCGCAGAAACTTTAAATAAACTTCGCGCAACTTCAGAAAATATTTTGCAATTTGGTTCAATGGGCAACAAAGTCACCGAACTGCAAAATATTTTAATCCAACTGAATCATCTTGAAGGCGATGCTGACGGCTACTTTGGCGCGGCAACTGAAACTGCACTAAAAAATTTTCAAGCCGCAAATAATTTAATTGTGGACGGCATTTGCGGCGAAATGACTTTTAATTTGCTGAACAATGCAGAATTTTTAGAAACAGCAACAATCACAGGTGATGGCGGCGTTGCTGAAATCGGCGATATTATAAAGTCAGGTATGCATGGCGAAGGCGTAGTTCACTTGCAGGAAATTTTAATCAATCGCGGCTTTCTTGACGGCGACGCTGACGGCTGGTGCGGTGCTGCTACTGTTGCCGCAATTTGTGATTTTCAACGCAGCGCAGGACTTCCTGCTGACGGCGTTTGCGGAATTTCAACTTACGCCGCACTTGAAAATTCTCAATACGCAACAAGAGATACTTCTTGGCAACGCGCAGTTGAGGCATTTCCAAAATTCAGCAAAACAATTTTTGTTGAAGCAACTGCATACTCTGCCGACGACCCAAGCGCAAACAGTCATTACACTGCATCAGGAACTTTAATTCGTCGCGGAATTATTGCTGTCGATCCAAATGTTATTCCACTTGGTACGCGTGTTTATATTCCGGACTATGGCGAGGCTGTTGCTGAAGATACCGGCAGTGCTATTAAAGGCAACAAAATTGACATTGCATTTGATACGCTTGAAGAAGCTATGCAATTCGGACGACAAAATTTGCAAATTTATATTATCAGTGATTGATTCAGTCACTGATATTTTTAACCTTGAAAGTACAAACTAAGTGCAACAAATAAAAAACTCACAGATTTCTGTTAAAATGTTTGTATCCAACAATCAAAAGTATTTTTCCAAAAGAACAAAACACAACTATGATTATTTGCAAACTAAAATTTCAGATTTGAACAATAGACCGAGATTATTTTTTTACTTTACAAATTGAAAAAAATGTCGATAATATCTCTGTGAGTTTTTTTGTTCAGAAAGGAAGTTTTATTATGAACAAATT
>CAJOPJ010000222.1 GCA_905236325.1 uncultured Selenomonadaceae bacterium | reverse complement strand
TTGGAATTTTTTTTTGCGTCGCGACCATGAAAATTTTCCGCGCCATTTATGACAATTGGACTTGGAATATAATAAGTGCTGCAATTAAAATTCTGCCAATAAGTTTGCCAATTCCGCGACAGCACAATCAAAGTATCCGAAAGTTGGAAAGAATTTATTGTGGTCAAGATTACAGGAAGATCTAAAAGTGATTTTAAGTCGACGTGAATTTGAAAACAGCTTTTAATGCCGCTCAACTTTAAAAACAAATTTTTCCAAAGTACATCCCAACACACATGGCTTATCATCAAATCAATGTCATATTCTTGCAAATATTTTTCCAACTCCGCAAATCTGGCAAACAAATTTTGCGACGGAGTTTTGAAATTGACTCTGACAAATAAATTTTCATCTCTTGGTTGAGGAATTGGATATTCAAGTTCAGGTTTGTATTCATCGGTAAAAAAATAACTCTGTAACCAAGTTGCAGGTAAATTGGAAAAATTTTTGACAGATATTGCTCAATGCCGCCGCTGTAATATCTGTGATAATAAATTCCAATCGTGCGAATTTTTTTCTGCTTAGTTGGTAACAGCGATTTGTGATTTATAAAAAAATTTGTCGTCCAATTAAAATTGTCGATAGATTTTGCAAAAAAGCTGAGTGCCGAAACAATTTGCGCAGGATTAAATTTTTCGCGAACCTTGATAAAAAATAATTCAGGCGTTTGAGAAATTTTCATCAAGTCGAACAACCTGCACAAAAAATTATTTGCAACAAAAATTTTTTGATTGTCATTTGCAATTTTGCTGTCGAGAATTTTTTTGTAAGTTGCGGCGACAGTCGAAATAATTTTTGACATTTCAGGCGAAGATAAATTTTCAGCCGACTTTGTTAAATCAATTCCGCAATTTTCGCCAATCAAATTTACAAAATCCTGTGTAACTAAATTTTGAAATTCTTCCGCAGAAACTTGTAAGTTAAGTGGAATATTTTCAGCAATTTCCTTAATCATAAAATCATCTCCATTTCTGACAAAAAACTTTCGACAAAATATTTTATAAACCTGCACAAAAAAACTCCGCGACTTGCGGAGAATTTTTATTTACAAAATTTTTACAGTTTGACAACGCCAAGAACTTGAATTTCGACTGAAGGATCGATTTCTGCGTGGGAAACAATGATAATTCCCGGCACGCTGCGCACAACCAACTTGCGGAAGTACAAGCGCACGGCAGGGCTTGTCAAGACAACAGGATTGTAACCGATGTTTGTAAGTTTTTCCAGTTCGGTGTTCAGTGAAGAAGTCAAGCGGCGCATTGAGTCCGGATCTAGGCTGACATAGGAACCGTGATCTGTCCTTTGAACTCCGCCGACAATTCTGTTTTCAAGCGCAGGGTCGAGCGTGATACACGGCAAGGTGTTGTCTTGCACAACCATTTGAGTAATTTGTCTTGACATTGCGTGGCGGACATATTCAGTAAGAATTTCGGTATCTTTCGTGGCGCGTGCGTAGTCCGAAAGGACTTCCATGATAGTTGCCATGTCGCGGATAGAAATTCTTTCGTCCAACAAGTTCGCCAAAACTTTCTGCACTTCGCCAACACCCATGAGTTCCGGAATAACTTCGTTGACAAGCGATTCGTGCGTTTTTGCAAGGTTGTCGATAAGATTCTGAGTTTCCTGTCTGCCGAGAATTTCGGACGCGTGCTGTTTAATAATTTCAGTCAGGTGCGTAGCCAAAACCGAAACCGCGTCAACAACTGTGTAGCCGTTCAATTCAGCTTGTTCGCGTTCATTTTCAGGAATCCACAACGCAGGAAGTCCAAACGCAGGTTCAATAGTTTCAATGCCTGGGACTTCTTCAAAAACCGTGCCGGAGTTCATTGCCAAGAAGTGATCAAGCATAAGTTCGCCGTGCGCAATTTCCATGCCTTTTAACTTAACAATATAGGCGTTCGGCTTAATTTGAATGTTATCGCGAATGCGGATTGTGGGAACGACTAAACCAAGTTCAAGCGCACATTGTCGGCGAATCATAACAATTCTGTCAAGCAAGTCGCCGCCCTGTCCTGTGTCAACCAAAGGTATCAGCGAATATCCAATTTCCAATTCCATCGGATCAACCTGCAACAGCGAAACAATATTTTCAGGTCGCGTGGCTTCCTGTTTAGCCTGAATTTCGCGTTCTTCTTCAAGTGCTTCTTCAGTTTGCGCAGGAGATTTTTTATGCAAGCTGTAGCCGATAAATGCGCACAAGCAAGCCAATACAAAGAACGGCACGCCGGGTAAACCGGGAACAATCGCCAAGACTGTCAAAACGCCACTGTTGATAAAAAATATTCTTTCATTGCGGAACAGCTGATTAACAATGTCGTTGCCCAAGTTGCCTTCGGAGGCAGCGCGTGTAACAATAATACCTGTTGCAGTTGAAATCAAAAGCGCAGGAATTTGACTTACCAAACCTTCGCCGACAGTCAGCAATGTGTAAGTTTGCAAGGCCGATGCCGCATCCATATCGCGCTGAACCATACCGATAACAAAACCACCGCCGATATTTATCAGCATTATAATAATTGCGGCGATTGCGTCGCCTTTGACGAACTTTGACGCACCGTCCATTGCGCCGAAGAAGTCAGCTTCGCGTTGAATTTTTTCACGGCGAACTTTAGCTTCCTCATCAGTTATTGCGCCTTGATTCAAATCAGCATCAATTGACATTTGCTTACCTGGCATTGCGTCCAATGTAAAACGCGCCGAAACTTCAGCAACACGCTCAGAACCTTTTGTGATAACAATGAAGTTAATGATAACCAAGATTATAAACATTATAAAACCGACGACAGGATTACCGCCGACAACAAAGTTGCCAAACGCTGTGATAACTTCGCCTGCGTAGCCATTAATCAAAATTAGTCGCGTCGAGGAAATATTCAATGCTAATCGAAACAGCGTTGTCACCAAAAGTAGCGATGGAAAGACTGATAAGTCCAACGCCTCCTCATTGTAAATCGCGCTCATTACAACCACCAACGCGATTGTAATATTAAAAGCAATCAGCACATCAAGTAACGCGGTCGGTAGTGGTATAATCATCATTATGACAATCATAACCAATGTTACCGCGATAATTACGTCGCTGTATTTTTTTATAAACGCTCCTAGTGATAAAGAACTTCCGCCGCCACTAACCGGCATGGCTTCTTCCGGGACAGCCATTACTTTCGCTCCCTTCGTCAGGCTTTTTATCATTTCTTCAAATTCTTTAGTCATAGCGAATCACTTCAAGCCGCCTGTCTGGACGGTTCGATTTTTTTGTTTTTCAACTTGTAAACATAAGCCAAAACTTCCGCAACGCCTTTATAAAGTTCCTGTGGTACGACACCGCCGACTTCAACGGCTTCATACAATGCACGCGCCAAAGGTTTGTTTTCGACAATTGGTATTCTATGTTCTTTTGCAACTTCCTTTATTCGCCGCGCAACTAAATCTTGACCTTTGGCTAAAATTACCGGCGCAATCATTCCTGGCTGATATTGTATTGCAATAGCCAAGTGCGTAGGGTTTGTGACGATAACATCGGCTTTTGGAACTTCGCTCATCATTCTTGACATTGCCATTTGCCTTTGCTTTTGTTTAATTTTGCCTTTAATTTGCGGATCACCTTCAGTTTGCTTATATTCATCCTTGACTTCTTGTTTAGTCATCATCAAGTCCTGCGTTGTTTGCCAAGTTTGGTAGGAATAATCCGCAACAGCCAAAACCATTATAACCGCAATTACCTGAAATGACATTGTAAAAATTTTGTCCGCAATTTCAGCCAAACTGTAGGGCAAGTCATAATAAATGAAGTATGGCATGAATGGTATTTCGTCTTTTAGGTATAGATATAGAAAAAAGCCGATAACCAAAATTTTGAACAGCGACTTGAAAAGTTCAACAATAGTGCGCTTTGAAAAAATTCTGCCGAAACCATTAATTGGATTCAGCTTTTCAAGTTTAAAACCAATAGCCTCTTCCGAAATCATAAAGCCGACTTGAAAAAAATTTATTCCCAACGCAAAAATTAAAATCCCAATCATTATAGGCAAGGCAGTTTTGCCCATTAAAATCATAATCCCCAAAAACAATTCAGTTATGCTTTCGGTGGAAAAACCCATTTCCAAGTGCGAGAAAATATAAATGCTATAGTCCGCAATGTTTGTATATATATATTCCCACAGAATTTTTAAGACCAAAAAACCTGCCAACAAAACAAATGCCGTGTTCAGTTCCTGACTTTTTGCAACCTGACCTTTTTTGCGTGCGTCTTGTCTTTTTTTAGCTGTAGGTTCTTCAGTTTTGTCGCCTTCAGCAAAAAGTTGCAAGTTGAAAGGTGGTAATGTTTTAAGTAAGTTAGATTTAAGGCGTAAATATTTTGATTGCGTTGGAAATATTTGCGTACATTTCACTAAACATCACGTCCAAGAATAAAATGTAAAATGGCAACAGCATAAACAACATAAAAGTTCCAATAATCAAGTGCATTGGAATACCGACAACAAAAATATTCATCTGCGGCATTGTCCTTGCAAGTATACCCATTCCAACATTAGTTATCAAGATAGCAAATGTAACAGGCATTGCAATTTTCATTCCGGTTAAAAAAACTGTGTTGGTAATGTTGATTATAAAATCCAAAATTGCCGGATTCCAAATTAAGCCGTCAAATGGTATTCGCCGAAAACTTTCCACCAATGCAGTAATTATCATGTGGTGACCATTTGTAATTAAAAAATAAATTATCGCCAGATAATATAAAAAACTTCCGATAAGCGGAGCTTGCTGACCGGAAGTTGGATCCATGACATTCGCGACAGAAAAACCAACTTGCATATCCATGATTTTACCTGCCATATTTATTGCCGCCATTGCTACAAACGCAACAAAACCAATCAACCAGCCGATAAAAATTTCCTGTGCGACTGTTCCTGCAAACATAATAACGCTTGCCGGCGCAGTCACGACAGTTTCTTTGACAATCACAGGAAAAACCAAAACTGCAATTGCCACAGCTGCGCCTGCTCTAAATCTGTAAGATACATTTGTTGCACCGAAAAATGGCGATATTAAAAAAATTCCACTTGTGCGCGCAAGTACCAGCAAGAAAGCCGCCACTTGTCCTTGAAGTATGTCGAAAAAATCTATCTCAGTCAAGTTTTCAACTTCCTAACCAAACTTTAGACGCTAGACATTAGCAACTGACTTAACCAATTCTGCCGGGCAAATTTACAAAAATTCCCCTGCAAAATTCTGTCATAATACTAAGCATCCAAGGACCGAAAATTAAAATTGCCACGAACACAGCAATAATTTTTGGTATGAACGCTAAAGTTTGCTCCTGAATTGAAGTAGTCGCCTGAAAAACGCTGACAAGCAAACCGACCGACAAACCAAGTCCCAACATCGGCGCGGAAACCAACAAAACAATCATCAACGCCTCTTGACCAATTTGTATCACTAAATCGCCCGACATTTTTTACAATCACCTTGACTTATTGAAAAATCATCCTCTGCATAATTACATTAGTCATAGTCAAAATTTGTGCGTATGATTCAAAGCACAAAATATACAATTCCAACTCTACCTAAAACTTACAATTATTGAATTTATCAGCAAATGCCAACCGTCAATCATGACAAACAAAAGTATCTTGAACGGCAGTGAAATCATAACCGGCGGCAACATCATCATACCCATTGACATAAGCGTTGTTGCGACAATCATATCAATGACTATAAATGGAATGTAAATCATAAAGCCAATTTGAAAGCCGGTTTTAAGTTCGCTAATCATAAACGCCGGAATTAAAACTGCAGTGGAAACATCATCTTGAGTTTCCGGTCTTTCGGCTTCAGATAAATTTACAAACAACGCCAAATCAGATTCGCGCGTCTGCCTGAACATAAATTCGCGCATTGGCGCAAGTACATTGTCTATTGCTTCTTCTTGCGAAATTTGTCCTTCAAGGTAAGGTTGTAAGCCTGTGTCGTTTGCTTGGGACCAGTAAGGCGCCATTAAATAAAATGTTAAAAACATCGCCAAACCCAAAATTACTTGGTTCGGCGGTACATTTTGAGTTCCCAGCGCGTTCCGCAAAAAGCCAATGATAACAACAATTCTGATAAATGAAGTTGTCATCATCATAATTCCCGGCGCAATAGTCACAATAGTCAAAAGCGCAATTATCTGTAGCGTTGTAGAAACTTGCTCAGGCGTATCAGCCGTGCCGACTTCAACATTGACGCTTGGAATTATCGGTGCTGCTTCTGTTGCGTTTGAAAAAATCAGCAAAAACAAAAGCACAAATTTTGTAACGCGCCATGCGCAATTAAAAAAATTCATCAACAATCACTAATCGCTTATTTTTTATTGAACAGCGGCGGAATTTTTTTTACTAAGTCAGACATTGAGCCGAAGTCGTGATAAAAAATGTCATTTGCGGCTAAACTTTGTTCGTGCAAATGCTCAATCATATCCTTGTCTGTTATTTCGTCCAGCAAAGTAATTCCGCCGTCGGTAACGCCTAATAAAAATACTCTGCCCGCCAATTCAACAATACAGACAGAGCGATTAGGTCCCAACGGTAAATTTTCCAAAATTTTGCCGCCGCCTGCAGCCATTCGCGCAGAATTAAAACGCCCGCCAATAAATTTAGCTGCAAAGTACGCCATTATGACTACAACTGCAAAAACAGCAACTAAGCTGACAAGGTAGGCTAAAGTTGACCACCAAGAAATG
Source organism: uncultured Selenomonadaceae bacterium (assembly GCA_905236325.1). Lineage (GTDB taxonomy): Bacteria > Bacillota > Negativicutes > Selenomonadales > Selenomonadaceae > Quinella. The sequence goes on along the minus strand of CAJOPJ010000222.1, from coordinate 518 downwards.
GCAGTTGGCTGAGGTTCGACTTCCTCATAACCGGAAAGATAGCCACCACCAACAGCATTTGCAATTTCGCAGTTTAAATTCAAAATTACGCACAGCGACAAAATTAAGATCAGCAGGCAAGTTTTAAATTTTCGATTCATCAGCCGACGGCTTTGCGAACTGCTTCAAGAACGCGGTCTGCTTGGAACGGCTTAACTATAAAGTCACGCGCACCGGCTTGGATAGCTTCGATAACCATTGCTTGCTGTCCCATAGCACTGCACATAACAATTTTTGCATTCGGATCAATTTTCTTAATAGCTTTAACAGCGGAAATTCCGTCCATTTCGGGCATTGTAATATCCATTGTTGTCAAATCCGGGTGCAATTCGTTGTATTTTTCAACAGCCTTCATGCCGTTCTCAGCTTCGCCGACAACTTCGTAACCGTTTTTGGACAAAATATCTTTGACCATCATTCTCATAAATGCCGCATCATCAACGACTAACACTCGTGTTGCCATAATTCATCTCTCCTCA
>CAJOPJ010000221.1 GCA_905236325.1 uncultured Selenomonadaceae bacterium | reverse complement strand
TGCCAGAGCCATCGCCTTTGAACCGGAAATTATTTTTTATGACGAACCTTCAAGCGGCTTAGATCCAATAATGACAAGCAAAATTGACGAACTGATAATTGAAACACAACGCGCTTTAAAGGTTATCAGCGTGGTTGTTACGCACGATATGGTAAGTGCTTGCCATATTGCAGATAGAATTGCAATGGTTTATAATGGCGAATTGATTGCGATTGATAATGTTGAAAATTTTAAGCAACTGGAAGATTTGCGAATCAAGGAATTTTTCCGCACTGTGAACTAGAGAGGTGATGTTATGAAAAAGATTTTTGCACTGCTTGGACTGATTGTGGTTTTATTTTTACCTGATTTTGCAAGGGCGGCGGTTTATGATTTTGATGAAAAAATTTTTATTGACAGATTAAATCAAGTCGGCGTTGATATGGACTTGAATTTTGAGATTGAAAGTTATCGAACAGGCGACTTTGGCGAAAAAATTTGCGATTTGAGTTTCAATGGCAGGAAAGATGGTCGGCTTAGTTTGTACTTAAATTCTGCAAGGACGATTGATTGCATAGAGTTGTATCTGACTAGCGGCGACCGTCCTGAAAACGGCGTAATTTTTGGTTGTGTTTTAAGAACGCTTGGTCTTAGTGAACAGGAATTTATGGACTTTAGTGACAAATTGTTGGAAGACTTCAACGCAGCCGGCAGAGAAAATCTTTCCCAGACCTATGATATTAACTGCGCAAAGGCTGATAAAATTTTTTCAGCTTCAGTTGATATTTCTGAATCAATTACAACTTGCCGGATTAAGTAGGAGGTGACCAATTTGTCGGCTGAAGCAAAAGTCGGAGCATTTGCAGTCGGCGGACTAATGGCGTTAGGTTCAGCGATGTATGCTGTTGGTGATTATAGTTTTGGTGCGGCTGATGACTTGACTTTGTACGCAGGATTTAAGCAGGTTGTTGGTTTGCAAAATCAGTCGGTCGTTCAACTTAGCGGCGTTCCAATCGGCAATGTTGCTGAAATTACAAATGACGGAACCGGCGTTACCGTAACGCTAAAAGTTAAGCCGACTGTTAAAATCCCAAAAAATTCCACAGTTTCTATTGCATCAAGCGGCGTTATGGGCGAAAAATTTATAAATATCCTGCCAAAGTCAGATGATGGAACTTATCTTGCGGACGGCGATTATATTTATGGCATAGAAGAAGCCGATATGAACTCAATGTTTGAGAGCATGAATAATGTTATGAACAAGGTTGAGCAGATTTTGGGTTCTGTTCAAGGAATTGTTGGCAATGATACTTTTCAAAGTTCGATTGTTGATATGTCAAAAAATATGCGTGATGCCTCTGAAAATATGAATAGTTTAATGGGGAACTTGGCGAAAATTTCTGCTGAAAATGAAGATAATGTCGCGCAGATTATGCAACAGCTTAACGCTACACTGGCAAGTATGTCGCGCACAATGGCAACTGTTGAACACATGACAGCTAATATTGACAGTTTTGCAGGTAATCCTCAAACTGCGACAGATTTACAAAATACTTTGCGCAATATTTCCGAAACTACCCGAAATGTTGCCGCAATGGCAGAAAACCTGAACAAAGTTGTTGGAGATGAAAAAACTGCTGAAGATTTACGCCAAACAATTTCAAATGCGCGTAGTATTTCCGAACGCGCCGACGATGTCCTAAGCAAAGTTCAAGGCGCGTCAAATAAAATTTCAAAAATTGACTTAACGCCCTCAATTGATATATTATATAGTGGCAGTGCGCATAATTGGAATACCAACGCCAATTTAAACATTGCGGCAGGTGATCTATCTATGAATCTCGGCGCAGAAGACATTGGTGACGGTACAAAATTTAATGCGCAAGTCGGAAAAAATTTAACTGATAATTTCAGGGCGCGTGCAGGTATTATTGCCGGCGAACTTGGTCTTGGGCTTGACGCTTACGCCGGGCGTTTTGGTTTTTCTGTTGAAGGTTATGACTTAAATGATTTTTGCTTACGCTTGAAATCTCAATACAGAATTGCTGATTCAACATACATTCTTGGCGAGTGGCACGACTTGAATCACAAAAACAGCCGCGCCGCTTACTTCGGTATCAAGCAAGAATTTTAATTAGGAGGAATTTAAATTGACTTTTAAACTTCGCACAAAATTAGCTGCCTTGGCGGCTGTCGGAATTCTTACTTTCGGTTTTGGAACTGCCCAAGCCGCAGAAACGCGCGACATCAATTTAGATGAAGCAATTCAGCTTGCCTTAGAACATAACCGCGCAATAAATCAAGCAATTGCGGCGCGTGAAAGTGCTGAATGGTCATTGCGTAGCGCAAATCGCCGTTCCGGTCCAAATGTCAGCTTGTCAACTCAAGGTGTTGCTGTTGGCGGTTCTTACTACAGTTCTTACAGCGACCACAGGCTTTTTAGCAGTAATGCCAATTTCACCATGCCAATTTATGATGGCAATGCCGCTCACGAAGGCAGAGTTGCTGCGCGTTATGGTTTAAACAGCGCAGATCTTACGCTTGAAAATACTTTGCAAACCGTTCGCCTTCAAGCGACTGAATATTATTATCGCGTTCTGCAAACTAAAAACTATATCGAAGTCGGCGAAGAAAATGTTCGCACACTTCAAGAACATTTAAACAATGTTAATGCTCAATATCGCGCCGGTACTGTTGCTAAGGCTGATGTCTTGTCTTCAGAAGTCAACTTGGCTAATGCTAAACAAGCACTTGTAACTTACCAAAACAATTATGACATTGCTGTTGCGACTTTGAATAATTATTTGCTTTTGCCGGCTGATACTGTTTTGCACACTCAAGATCAACTTACCTATGACAAAAGCG
>CAJOPJ010000220.1 GCA_905236325.1 uncultured Selenomonadaceae bacterium | reverse complement strand
ATTTTGGTAGTTTTGACAAGTTCGGAAATTTCAGTTAAAAACCTGCCTTCACCGACAACGCCGGCAATATCGCCATTTCTATTGAAGTATGGTGCAGAGCAAGCAATACCTAAACCTCTGCCGCGTGCGTCAAGAAAGACATCTGAAATTGTCAGCTTGCGTTCGGCAACAGCTTTAACATGCCAAGGACGACTTGAATAGTCGTTCGGCAGGGGATTATTATTTTCATCGACTCGTCGCGCAGAATCTTTATCAACAACAACATTAAAGCCGTTAATTGAAGCAACATAGTTAGCCGCCAAAGTTGTGTCTTCATCAAAAAGTCTGACTTGAAAATCTTGCAAATTAGCAACTAAGCCAACTTCCCTTGCAACTGCTGCGCGATTGGTAGTTGATCTGTACTGAAGTTGTGCAGTAATTTTGCCATTATCTGCTCTGTCAGGTTCAGCAACTTGGCGTAGCGGATACAGTTCGGGATGCTGCATAATCTGTGTCATTTGCGTAGACATAACAGTTACATCAAAAATCATTTTGTTCACAACTGTGTAGTAAATAATTTTTGCGCGATCTTGAACAACATTTCTCAAAGTTGCCAGTGATACTTCCTTCAAGGCTTCGGAACTTTCTTCTGCCGCAGTTTCGCCAATATCATTGCCAATTCTTAAGGCGTTCGATCTAATATTTAGCATACCATACAAACTAAGTCCGCCGGCAATCAGCAAAATTACTATGCAAGATGCAACAACTAAAAACAAAACTTGCTTGCGAATTGACCAATTTTCAATATCAAAATTAAACAATAATACACCTGCTTTCGTAACAATTTTTAATGTAATTTTTCAGCGGTTCGAACTCAGGAACAATTTTCATACTATCCAAATTTAAGTCAACCTTCATTGGATTGTGTAAAATCATAACTTCATAATTCAAGCAAATTGGATGAAATCCTGTAAAAAAGTAGCCAATTTTTTTCAGCGCATTATAAGCTGCTATTGCTTGCGGTTGACTGATATTTAATCTGAGGTTGAAAGTTTGGAAGTCGTCGGTAAATTTATTTTGAATTTCACGCACTTTATCGACTAAATCTTTGCCGGCAGAAATAATTTCAATTTCGCAAGATTTTTGCTTATCGTCCTGCGTGAAGTCAATTTCACTTTCGCCGGTTAATTCAGTTCCTGCAGTCAAAATTTCACATTTGACGCGCAGGTCTGAATAAATTTTTTTAGTTATGTCAAAATGTTCAGGAGCAATGTAGATTGGTAGCGTATTATGTTGATTGCGCTTGCGAATCATAAAACCCAGTGATAATTTTGAAGCGTCTGTGCGTTGGTAGGAATGTTGAAAATTTTTTGCCAAAGTCAGCGAACAATAAAAAGCAACAGGCGTAAAACCAAGTCGCAGGAAAAGTCTTTGCGTTATGTCGTGATACATTACCGAAATGCAAGTTATGCAGGAAATGTCTTTAATTTTGCGCATTTTCGCCGCAATATATCTAATCATTGGAAAGAACATTTTGTAGCCGCGATATTTTTTTAAGATAACGCCGGTTGTCAAAATGCCTGAGTGGTCTTTCGGCAAATTGCGTTTAAAGCCCAATGTAGCGACAACTTCGCCGCTGTCGAGTTCGGCAACATACATTTTTAATTTATCTTGCAAAAATTGTTCCTTAATGTAGTTTGGTTCGTACATTTGACGCTTTCGATAACTTTCGCCGTACTCATCGCGTATCAAATTTATAATTGCCGCCGCGTCGTTAATAGTAAATTCTCTAAAGCGCACTAAAATTTTGTCGCCGTCCTTATTTTGTAGTTCGATAAATTTCATCCTAAAACCTCTTTCCGGTCAATGACGATAGTTAAATTATTTATACCGAAAGTCGATTGGTAGTGAACTTCCCGCGCAACTTTGTTAATCATGGCAATTCCAAGCGCATCAGTCATTGCAAATTCCATTAAATTTTTTTCTTCCATGCTTTTATAATAAGCCAGCGGATTAAATAATCTGCCGCCGGTGCGAATACGCAAAACAATAGTAGCCGTGTCCACAAAAATCCTGATATCCATAGTTTCGGTCGGATTATCTCCAAATGCGTGGTCTTTTATCGCAATCAACATTTCCTCAATCGCCAAGCGTACAAGCATTGTTTCCTGGACGGTCAGATTGTTTTTTTTACAAAAGTCAGCAACATTTTTCACGCCGTTGACAATTGAATCTGTTTCGGCTTTAACAGTGAATGATATATATTTGCCTTCAGATTCCGCCTTCAAGTCCAAAAGCAAAATTCTGGATTGATTTTCCTTCCTGTCTAAATGCAAAGTTATCTGCGACATTATCAGGGCAACAAACGCAGAAATTGTAAATGACCACCAAATCATGTTCATACCAAAACGCGGCGCAAGAAAATATGCAGGAATGAGCAGAAATATAAAGCCGCGAAATGAAGTAATAATATTTGCCAGTTTTGTAAATTTTGTTGACTGATAATAACTTGTCAAAATCATACACAACACCGATGGCAAAAGGCTGATTGAAAAAATCCGCACGCCATCTACAACTTGAATGTGTGCCGGAGTTTCTTCAACCACACCAAATAAATTGGCAATTTCCGGCGCAAAAATCCATACACCGACAACCAAAATTAAAATCAATTCAAAGCAAACTTTGTGCGCGTATTGTTCAATTTGTCTAATGCTTGTATTGTCGCGTTCAGTGAAAAATACGCCGACAAATGCCGAAGTCGCTTGAGAAATTCCTGCCAAAATAATTGTCGAAAGATTTTCAATAACTTTGACGACCGAAAAAACAATTAAGCCCACTTGCCCTCCAACAAACAAAAGCAGGTGATTCAACAAAACAAAGCGCACGAAGTTTGAAATTTGATTCAGCGCGGAAGGTGAACCAAATCTGAACAGTTGGCGCACAGTTTCAAAATTTTTAACGCGCAGAAATTTAAAATCTTTGCGCAAAATATAAAGCCCAATGACAACAGTTATAAGCGCAGATAAAATTGTGCCAAGTGCGATAGATTCAATACCTAAGCCAAGCAGAGTGCAAAAAATTATATCCAGTACAAAATTTTCAACCGCCATACCAACGAACAGCGTTATTAAAAATTTCAGTTGCCCTGTCAACTTCAAAAAGTGATATGGTATATAAAAAAGTGCGATAAAAACTCCGCCCAAAATAAAAATCGTTGCATAGTGCAGTGCAATTGGCAAATTATTTTCATTTGCCCCAAGCAGGTATAAAAAATTTTCACTGAACGTCAAAGCAAAAATTGAAAATACAGCAGAAATCCCAACGCAAAAAATCAGTGCGCAGGAAAAAGTTTCATTAGCCTCATTGGAATCGTTACGACCAATTGCATGTGCAGTTATAATTGAGCCGCCAATTCCGCAAAGCGCACCAATCGCCGCATAAATTGAATAAATCGGCGAAACAATGCTCATAATCGCAAGCCCTTCGCCGCCAAAAAACTTACCTGCCAAAATTGAATTTATCACAAAACAAGCCTGCGCACCGAGTATTGAAAGTCCTGTAGAAATCGCATGCTTTTTAAACAAATTATTTAAAAGTCGTTCGTTATCTGATAAGTTTTCCATTGACACACCCACAGTTAAAAGCTAATACATTATAAAAAAATGTTTATAAAACGCAAATAAAAATTTATTTATTTAGCGCGTTCTGTTGTTTAAAAAGTGCTTTACAACTGCACGAAAAAAATTTAAAATTATTGGCAAATCGGCAAGGGAGGAATAGGCAATGATAACAGGAGCGATAGCGGTAATGACTAGCGGAGGCGATAGTCCCGGAATGAATGCGGCGGCGCGTGCGGTAGTTAGAACTGCGCTTTATGAAGGCGTAAGAGTTTTTGGAATACAAAACGGCTACAAAGGTATGTTGGCTGATGAAATTTATGAACTTGAAGCCAGAAGTGTCAGCGATTTAATTCAGCGCGGCGGAACATTTTTAGGTACGGCGCGTTGTAAGGAATTTAAAACTGAAGAAGGTCGCAAACTCGGCTTGAAAAATTTGCAAAGTCACGGCATTGAAGGCTTAGTAATTATCGGCGGCGACGGCAGTTTAACCGGCGGTGCGCTTTTGTCAAAAATGGGCGGTATTCCAATTGTCGGCTTGCCAGGCACAATTGATAATGATGTCTGGGGAACTGATTACACAATCGGCTGTGATACTGCGGCAAATACTGCGCTTGATGCAATTAACAAACTGCGCGATACAGCTTCAGCTCACCGCCGAATTATTGTTGTCGAAGTTATGGGGCGCAACAGCGGCTGGTTGGCTATGATGAGCGGAATTGCAAGCGGCGCAGAATATATCATTGTGCCGGAAGTCAAGTACGACTTGGATGATATTTGCCACGAAATTGTTGATGACTACAAGAAAGGTCGCCGCTACACAATAATTGTTGTTGCTGAAGGCGCATGTAGCGGCGTTGGCTTAAAAAATGTTGTTCAAGAAAAAACCGGAATTGATACGCGCGTTTCAATTTTAGGTCATATTCAACGCGGCGGCTCTCCAACTATGGAAGACAGAATTAAAGCCTCAATGCTTGGCGAACGCGCAGCTTTAGCTTTAATTAGCGGCGTTTCAAATGTTGTTTTCGGTTTCGACGAAGGCAAAGTTGTTTCAATCAATTTGTTTGATTCGGTAAATAATAAAAAGCCGCTCGATCCTGAACTTGTCAGACTTGCAAGCGTCTTGAAATAGTCTTGAAATAATTGAATTTTAAAAATAAAAATAAAAATCCTCCACGCGGAGGTTTTTTTATTAAAGTAGAAAAAATTTGCTAAGGTACTTTTTAAAATAAAAAAATAGCCGCTCAAGTCGAGCGGTTTTTTTATTTTGAAAAAATATTCAGCCTTAAATTGTCAAAAGTTCGATTGAGCTTGTGCCGCCTTCGCCATACTTAATGCCGGAAGTCATAACGATAGTATCGCCTTTCTTGACAAAGCCGAAGTTAGTTGCAGTTTCGGTAACATAGGGCGTCATTTCTTCAGGCTTAAGGACAGGAACGCCAGGAATAACAAAAACACCCCAGCGCAAATTTAAATGCCTTGCGACGCGTTGATTTGGTGCAAAAGCAATAATTGGTGCTTGCGGACGATATTTGGAAACAACGCGCGTAGTGTAACCGGATTTTGTTGGCGTGAAAATTGCAGTTGCGCTAAGTTCATAAGCAATTTGAACAGTTGCGTGAGCGATAGCGTCGGTTTGTGAATGTTTGTGATGAACGCCTTTCTGTTCAAAAATTTCCTTGTAAGCCAAAGATTCTTCAATGCGCTTAGCAATGCGTTTCATAGTTGCAACAGCTTCGACAGGATATTTGCCGCTTGCAGTTTCGCCGCTAAGCATAATTGCATCTGCACCATCAAAAATTGCGTTGCCGACATCAGAAACTTCAGCACGCGTCGGACGCGGATTTGTTGTCATACTTTCAAGCATTTGCGTTGCGACAATGACAGGCTTGCCGGCTTCATTGCACTTGCGGATAATTTCTTTCTGAATGACAGGAACATCTTCCGCAGGAACTTCAACGCCAAGATCGCCACGCGCAACCATAATGCCGTCGGAAACAGCAATAATGTCGTCGATATTTTGAACGCCGGCTAAGTTTTCAATTTTAGGAATAATTTCCATGTGACCGCCGTGACGCGCAATCAGCTTGCGAATTGATTCAACATCAGCAGCGCGTTGAATGAAACTTGCCGCAACAAAATCCATATCCTGTTCAATACCAAAGATAATATCAGCTTCGTCCTGTTCAGAAATTGGCGGCAAACCAAGTGCAACGCCGGGCGCAGCAACGCGTTTTCTGGTACTCATCTTGCCGGAATTTAAAATTGTTGTGACAATGTCTTTGCCTTCGATAGCCTCAACTTGAAGTTCAACCAAGCCGTCGCTAAGCAAAAGTTTGTCGCCGGGCTTAACTTCGGTGTACAAAAGTTTATGGCTTACCGAAACGTGAGTTTCGTCGCCCGGCGCGTCGTCATTTGTCAAAGTAAATTTATTTCCTGCAACAAGTTGAACTTCACCGTTTGCAAATTCGCCGAGACGCATTTCAGGGCCTTTCGTGTCCAAAATCAATGAAATAACTCTGTCTTTTTTGAGAGCCGCCGCCTTGACCGCCTCAATGCGCTTTTTGTGTTCTTCGTGTGTGCCGTGTGAGAAATTGAATCTCGCGCAGTTCATGCCGTTTTCAATCAATTTTTCGATAACGCCTTCAGCATCGGTTGCCGGTCCTTGTGTGCAGATAATTTTTGTTTTTTTAAGCATTACATTTCCT
>CAJOPJ010000219.1 GCA_905236325.1 uncultured Selenomonadaceae bacterium | reverse complement strand
CTAAAAAAAATTATAAAAATCAGCAAAAATATTTTTAATGCAAAAATTTTTCCAATTACCGAAAAAAATTCAAAATGCGTTGCCAATAAAGGCAAGCCTGCTTCCAAAGTTCCTGCCGGACAAATAAATTCGCAAAATGTCGGCACACCAATTCCTGCAAAATTTACAAAAATATTCGGCAAAATTATTACAAATATTGCCAAAATAAAATATTTTATATAAATCAATTTTTTAAAAATTTTTATTTTTTTGCTTGGAATTTTATAAAAAATTTCTTGAATTAAGCCGAAAGGACATAAAAAGCCGCAAATTGCTCTTCCAAAAAAAATTCCAAATGCTAAAATAATCCCTGCCGCGTACAAACTGAAATTAAAATTTGTTGCGCTGCCGACTGCTTGCAATGCGCCAATCGGACAGCTAAAATTAGCAGCAGGACAGGAATAACAATTCAAGCCGGGCGCACAAAATTTTTTCCAATTGCCTGTGTAAATTTTGCCGGAAATTAAATTTTCTGCATGAAAATTTGTAAATCCAAACGCCGCAATTTGAATTATTTTTCGGCAAAAATTTTTTATCAAATTTATCACCTCGAAGGAGATTTTTTTATGATTTTTTATTTAAGTTTAGGCGGAAATCTTGGCGACAGAATTAAAAATCTTCGCGCCGCTATCGAAAAAATAAAAAAAATTCCGCAAACTAAAATTTTAAAAATTTCAAGGTTTTACGAAACTGAGGCTTGGGGTTTAAAAAATCAGCCTGATTTTGTTAATTGCGCTTTAAAAATTTCAGCAAATCTTACGCCTTTGCAACTTTTGGAAAAAATTCAGCAAATTGAATTTGAACTTGGGCGCGTAAGAAAGGAACATTGGGGCGCAAGGACGCTAGATATTGATATTTTATTTGCGGACGATTTAAAAATAAATTCCGAACGCTTAAAAATTCCGCATCCTTACATTTTTGAACGCGATTTTGTTTTAATTCCGCTTGCAGAAATTTTTCCAAATTTAAAATTTAATTTGCACGGCGACAAAGTTACTAAAATTTTCGGCAGTCCGCGCGATTTTAATTTAAAATTTGTCGCCTGCGTCGATAAAAATTTCGGTCTTGGCTACAAAAATAATTTGCTTTTTAAAATTCCTGCCGATTTAAAAAATTTTCGCAATTTGACGCTTGGAAATACAATTATTTTAGGCAGAAAAACTTTGCAAACTTTTCCAAACGCTAAGCCGCTTGAAGGCAGAAAAAATCTAATTTTAAGTCGCACGATTGAAAAATTTATTCCAAGCGTTGAGGAACTTTTTTGCAAATTAAATCCTGCTGAAAAAAATTTTGTAGTCGGCGGCGCAGAAATTTTTTCTGAACTTTTGCCTTACGCGCAGGAAATTTTTTTATCAGTTGTCAATTCTGAAAAAAATGCAGATAAATTTTTTCCAAAATTTGAAGATAATTTTAATTTAGTCGAAATAAAAAATTTTCCTGAATTTGAATTGCGAAGATATTTACCTTTGACCTAAATAAAAATTTACAAATTGTTTAGCAGTTCTGCCATTGCGCCCTGAATGTGACATTTCCCAACGCAAACCTTCAATTCGCAAATTTTCGCCGTCCAATTCAACGCCATTTTTTTGCAACATTTTTTTTATAATTTCAAGATATTCAGTCTGCGTCGGCGCGTAGTAGTGAATTATCAAGCCGAATCTGTCGGACAGCGAAATTGTTTCATTCAAATTGTCGTCGTCGTAGCGGTCTTCAAAATTTGTTTCGCGAATCAAATGGCGGCGGTTTGAAGTTGCGTAAATCAAAATATTTTCAGGTCGCGACTCAACTCCGCCTTCAATAGCTGATTTTAAAAATTTATATTCAGCGTCAGACTCGTCAAATGACAAATCGTCCAAAAAAATTATAAATCTTTTGTTCGCAAAATTTTTCAATGCGTGCATAATTTGCGAAAGTTCTTGCAGTTGATTTTTTGTAATTTGCAAAAGACGCAAGCCTTGTGCGAAAAATTCATTCACCAAAGCCTTGACACCGGAAGATTTTCCTGTGCCGCGTGCGCCGACCAATAAAACATTGTTTGCAGGTTTTTTTGTCAAAAATGCCTGCGTATTTTTTGTTAAAAGTTCTTTCTGATGCGCGTAGCCGATTAAATCTTCCAATAAAATTTTTTCAAAATTTTTAATTCCGACAAGATTTTTATTTTCAGAATCCCAGCGAAAAGCCCGACAAGTCGCCAAATCGCCGTAACCAAAATTTTTATAATAATCAATAAAAATTTTTGCAATTTGTTCGGCATCGCTTATTTTTTCGAGTTTTTTTTCAAGTTCAAGCAAATTTTCAGCTTTATTTTGTGAAGTTGGCTGATAATTTTTAAAAAAATCTTCCGTTGCGAAATTTTCAGTAAAAATTGGCATTAAATTTTCAATATCGTGAACAAAAATTTTTTT
>CAJOPJ010000218.1 GCA_905236325.1 uncultured Selenomonadaceae bacterium | reverse complement strand
TGAGCAGATTTAAAATTTCCTGCTGATTTTTTTCAAAAACAACTTTCGACTCCGCAAAATCCTTGACCATTGGAAAAGTTTGAAAGACAACTTCCGCGTCAGGCTTAAGATAAGGTTCGGCTATAGAAAGTGCTAGGCTACCTTCTTTTTTTTCAGTCTTTGGCGCAATAACTGCATCGGCTTTTTTAATTACATTGATTGCCTTGACTGTCAACAATTCAGGATCGCCCGGACCTACGCCTACGCCAAAAAAAATTCCCTGCATTTGTAAAATACCTCCGTTATTGTTAAAATACGCTCATACATTTCTGCAACAATAATAGCACAAAAATTTTTTACTAACAATGGAGGCTGAATAAATGACGATTGATGAATTTTTTTTAGGCTTGTTATTTATCGTGGTAGTGGTAGTTTTTGTAACAGGCTTAGCGCGTTCTTGGGTACTTTCAAAACGCTCTGTCGCGCTGATTGCCAAGTATGAAAATGACAAAAAAAATCCCAGACTGATAAAAGACTTATACGCAGAAATTTGCAAAGACAAGCTACTGAAAAATATTTTGGAACGCAACAACGCAACTCAAGAAGATATTGCAAAAATTCACAAAAAATTGATGCAGTGGGGCGACTTCAGAAAATACAATCGATATGTGCCGATAACTTCATTTTTCAACCGCACAACGCTGAAATATTTACTTGAACACAAGGACGGCGACGCGAAAGTTTTAACGCAAAAGATGATGAATCATTTCCATATCTAGGTGGAAAGGTGGTAAGTTAAATTGGTTTACTTGATAGGAGCAGGTCCCGGCGACGCAGGACTTTTGACGCTTAAGGCGCACGAAATTTTATCTCAAGCCGAAGTTTTAATTTATGACAAATTGGCTGACAAAAAATTACTGAACTTCGCCCCGGCAAACTGTGAAAAAATTTATGTAGGCAAGGCAGCCGGAAAGCATACTTTGCGGCAGGAAGAAATTAACCAACTGCTTGCCGATAAAGGCGCGACAGGCAAAAAAGTTGTCCGGCTTAAAGGCGGCGATCCATTTGTATTTGGACGCGGCGGCGAGGAAGGAATTTTTCTGCACGAACGCAACATTGATTTTGAAATTGTGCCCGGCGTCACAAGCGCAATTTCAGTTCCGGCTTACGCAGGAATACCTGTAACGCATCGCGGCGTGGCAACTTCATTTGCGGTTGTCACCGGTCACGAAGACCCTGCCAAACCTGAATCGACAATACGCTGGGAAAAATTAGCTACTGCGGCGGATACTTTGATTTTTTTAATGGGCGTGGAAAATCTACCGAAAATCACTGCAAAACTTATCGAACACGGACGCGATAAAAAAACTCCTGCAGCAGTCATTCGCAACGGCACAAAACCAACGCAGGAAATTTTAATCACAACGCTGGAAAATGCGGCGGCTGATGTTGCTAAAAATAATTTAAAGCCGCCTGCAATTTTTATAGTCGGCGAAGTAGTCAACTTGCGTGAAAATCTGAAATGGTTCGACAGCAAAATATTATTCGGCAAGAAAATTTTAGTTACGCGAACACGCAAGCAAGCTTCAAAACTTACAACGCAACTTGAAAAATTCGGCGCGGAGGTTTTGGAATTTCCAACAATAAAAATCGCGCCGCCGACAGATAATTTTCAATCAATCGACAGCGCAATAAATAATTTGAAAAACTTTGACTGGATAATTTTTACAAGTGCAAATGGCGTTGAGAAATTTTTTGAACGACTGAAAATTTTTAAACGCGATGCAAGAATTTTTGCAGACGCTAAAATTGCGGCGATTGGTTCTGCTACTGCTGAAAAACTTTCCAACTTTGGAATTATCGCTGACATTATTCCGCAAGAATTTCGCGCTGAAGGTTTGCTTGCCGAACTCAAGGACAAAGTCGCAGGCAAAAATATTTTAATTGCGCGCGCTGAAGTTGCCAGAGATATTTTGCCGGCTGAGCTGGAAAATTTTGGTGCGAAAGTCAAAATTGTTCCAGCTTACAAAACAATTACCGACGCTGAAAATTTTGCCGAAATAAAATCAAAAATTTCAGCCGGCGCAGTGGATTTAATAACTTTTACAAGTTCATCAACTGTTGAAAATTTTGTTGCAGTGGCAGGAATTGAAACATTGAAAAAAATTAAAACTGCGGCGATTGGTACTGTAACGGCTGAAACTTTGAAAAAATTCGGCGTAACTGCTGAAATTGTCGCTAAAGAATTTACCATTGCAGGACTTGTTGACGCCATTAAAAATTTTTACGAAACTTGAAACCTTCAAAGCCAATCAGCACGAAACTTTTTTGATTGAGTTAGATTTGGTAAATGAATACCTAATTGAAAATTGAGGATATATGATGTTAAATTATCAATTATTTCCACGTTCAGTTTCTATTACAAAAGAAATTCAAAATATTATCGATTGTTTTGCAATAGAATATGAAAAAATTGATTCTTCAAAAAATAATCTCAAATCTGATGAAGTATTGCATACAATTTC
>CAJOPJ010000217.1 GCA_905236325.1 uncultured Selenomonadaceae bacterium | reverse complement strand
AATTTTCAAGGCAGATTGGCTGTAAATGATGTTGCTGATTACAATCCAGCGACAAATCAGTTTGAAACTTCCTACACAATCAAACGCTGGATTGATGACATTCAAAATGATTTTGCCGCACGCGCAGATTGGACTGTTGCAGATTCTTTCGCAAAAGCAAATCACGCACCTGTTGCTGTTGTTGCCGAAGGTAATGAAATTTTGGCTGAAGTCGGCGAAAAAATTACTTTGCACGCAAATGCGACTGACCCCGACGGTGACAATTTAACTTACAAATGGTGGAGATATTTTGAGGCAGACACTTACCAAGATGACAAGCGCGATAAACCTGCTTTGCGCGAAGTTAAAGGCAGAATTGTTGATTTTCCAACAATGGAATTTACGCTAAATCATGTGCGCGACTTGTTGCCCGGCGAGATTTTAAATTCAATTCAGCTTGAGGGCGCAAATACAAAAAATGTAACTTTCACTGTTCCGACTGATGCAAATCCAGGCGACACAATACAAATTATTTTGGAAGTTCAGGACAACGGCAAACATAATTTGAAACATTATCAGCGCGTTGTTGTCACAGTCAGATAAAGAATTTTGTAACCTGTTTCGACAGGTTATTTTTTTTGCATAAAAAAAAGCAGTCAAAAAAATTTCTAACTGCCAATAAAAATTAAATACGTCCATTGCGCTTATGAACCATTGAAGTAATTGCTAAAGCCATTTGCGGCAGGGCAACTTGAGTATCAACTGCTCCGGCGTCAAATGCAGATTTCGGCATACCATAGACAACGGAAGTAGCTTCGTCCTGCCCTAAAGCCGGTGAGCCTTTGCTTTTCATTGCAAGCAAACCGGCAGTGCCGTCGTGCCCAATACCTGTCAAAATTACACCAAGTGCAGAGCCGCCAACAAGTTCGGCAACAGAATTGAACAAAATATCAACAGCGGGGCGGCATGAATGAACAGGCGGCCCCATGAAACAATTTATCTGCAAATTGTCCCCAAATTTGCGTAAATTCATATGCAAACCACCAGGCGCAATATAAACCCAATTCGGCTTTATAACTTCGCCGTGTTCGCCTTCTTTGACAGTTAGGACGCTTTCATTGTTCATTCTGTCGGCAAACATTTTTGAAAATCCTGCCGGAATATGCTGTACAATTACAATCGGCGGCATAGGCGGACGAAGGAATGGAAGTATTTTTGCAAGCGCGTCTGTTCCGCCTGTTGATGAGCCGATAGCTATTAAAGTTATTTCTTTCATACTTACCACCTTGCCGCCTTGTAATCTATTATTTACTATCATTGCGGTTTAGCAAAAATCATTCTGCCGGCTGAAGTTTGAAGCGCAGAAGTAACTTCAACGGCAATAGTTCTGCTTAAATATCTGTGACCATTTTCAATAACAATCATTGTACCGTCGTCAAGATAAGCAACGCCTTGTCCCGGTTCTTTGCCGTCTTTGACAACCTGAACGCGCATAACCTCGCCGGGAATTACAACAGGCTTTACTGCGTTTGAAAGGTCATTGATGTTCAAAACTTCGACGCCACGCAGTTGGGCAACTTTGTTCAAATTGAAGTCATTGGTAATAATTTTGCCTTCGACTTTTTGTGCAAGACGCACAAGTTTTGAATCAACTTCAGCAATGTCCTCAAAGTCAATATTCATAACTTCGATATGCAAAGTATCATCATCGCGCATTTTCTGCAAAATATCTAAACCGCGACGACCGCGAACTCTGCGCAGTGAATAGGGCGAATCAGCAATGTGTTGCAATTCTTCCAAAACAAAAACCGGAATTAACAAAGTGCCTTCAAGGAAACCTGTTTTGCAAATATCAGCAATTCTGCCGTCGATAATAACATTTGTGTCGAGCAATTTGTAATTTTTGCTTTTGTCAGGTTTAACTTTTAACAAGCTGACTTTGTGTTCAATAGGCAAGCTTTCTTGCATAATTTCAGGTAAATTTTCTTCTGCCACTTCGGCTTGTTGAATTTCTGTAAGTTTATCTTGCTTTGGAAGTTCCCGACTGCGCAAAACATCTTTTAAGACGCGAGGCACAAATTCAAAACTGCCGGCAAGTTCTTTGCGCTTTTTGATAGTCAAATGTATTCCGAGATAACCGAGCACAATGCTAAAGATAATTGGAATGTAGTTTCCAACGTAGGGGATTCGCGAAAAAGCATTTCCCAATAAATCCGCGATAATAAGTCCTATTGCCAAACCAATGCTACCGGCGATAACGTCGTTGATTGGCATTTTGCTGAGATTTTTTTCAACAAATGCACTGAAACTGCTAAGTTTGCGCACGAAAAATGGCGATATTAACCAGCCGGCGACTCCGCCAAAAATTGCGCCGGCAACAATGCAGATTAAATTTGCAAGCGTAAGTTCAAAAATACCTGTGTCGGCTCTTAACAATTCCAGCGTTATAAATGTTGCTAAAAGCGGACTTGCCAACTTCAAAAGTGCGCCGCCTAAAATTGCAAATGTAAAAGCTATAAAAAATCTCACAACTTTATTTAACATAAAATTCACCTCCGTTCACAACCTACAACACAATAACATAGTTATATGAAAAAATACTGATTGTCGCTTTTGAAAAAATATTGAAAAAAATGCGTAATGAAAGCTGTTAGTGATTAGTTTTCCAACAACTTAAATTACGCATTGCAAATTTAAAAATTATTTAGGCTTTACCTGCAAGAATTTTGTAGCTTTGAAGTCTTTCTTCGGCGTCTTTTTGAGTTTTAGCAAACAATGCTTCCGCTTCGTCAGGGAAGTTGCGCATAAGCGAACTGTAGCGAACTTCGCCCTGCAAAAATTCTTGGAACTTAGCAAAGTCAGGTTCTTTAGAATCCAGCGTGAAAGGATTTTTGCCGGTGCCGACAAGCTGTGGATTGTAACGCCAGTTAGCCCAGTAACCACACTCAACAGCAAGTTTGCCTTCAAGTTGACTGTTGCCCATGCCTTTTCTAATTCCGTGATTTATGCAAGGTGCGTAAGCAATAATCAGCGAAGGACCATTATAAGCCTCAGCCTCTGTAATCGCCTTCAGCAACTGATTTTGATCTGCGCCCATGTTGACTTGCGCTACATAAACATAGCCATAACTCATTGCCATTTTGCCGAGATCTTTTTTCTTGGTGCGTTTACCGGTAGCTGCAAATTGAGCAATTGCAGCAGCAGGAGTGGACTTCGATGCCTGTCCGCCGGTGTTGGAATAAACTTCGGTATCAAACACAAAGACATTGATATTTTCGCCGCTAGCCAAAACATGATCTAAGCCGCCATAACCAATATCATAAGCCCAGCCGTCGCCGCCAAGAATCCAATGTGAACGCTTAACCAAGAAGTCGCGGTTATCATAAATTCTGTTGAGGACTTCGTCGTCGCCTTTTTCGCGTTCAAGGAAAGCAATCAGCTTGTCGGCGCGTTCGCGTGCGTTTTCACTAACCTTGCGATTTTCTTTCCAATCAGCCAAAGCCGCGCGTAGTTCGTGACTGCCTTTGCCTTCCTCAATCGCAATAGTCGCGTCGTAAACCAATTTGCCACGAATCGCACGAACGCCAACGCACATACCTAAACCATATTCCGCGTTGTCTTCAAAGAGCGAATTGCCCCAAGCAGGACCGTGACCTTTGTGATTTTTGGTGTAAGGCATTGCAGGAGCCGACGCGCCCCAGATTGAACTGCAACCTGTCGCGTTAGCAATCATCATTCTGTCGCCGAAAAGCTGTGTCAAAAGTTTAGCGTAAGGAGTTTCGCCGCAACCGGCACACGCGCCGCTAAATTCAAACAAAGGCTTTTCAAACTGACTGCCGATAACTGTTGATTTTTTAGTTGGATTTTCTTTCGGCGCAACTTTTGTAGCGTCAACGCCATAGTCGAAATATTTTTGTTTAGCTTTTTGTTCGTCATCAAGCGGTGTCATTGTCAAAGCCTGTTTTGGGCAAACTTGCGCACAATTTCCGCAACCTAAGCAGTCCATAGTTGAAACAGCGATTGTAAGATTGTACGCGCCTTTGGAAATTTTGGACGGAATTGACGGCATACCTTCGGGCGCGTTTTGAAGTTCTTCAGGAGTTGTCAAAACAGGTCTGATAGCCGCGTGCGGGCAAACAAATGAACACTGATTACAGCCAATGCACTTATCTTTATCCCAGCAAGGAACTTTAATTGCAGTGCCGCGTTTTTCATAAGCAGAGCCGCCAAGTGGGAAAGTTCCATCCGCCGCGTCCATAAAAGTACTTACAGGCAAAATTTCGCCTTCCTGCCTGTTCATAACTTCTTGAATATCGCTAATAAATTTAGGTACATTGCGTTCAACTTTAGGTTCATCTTGCGCATTTTTCCAGTCAGCAGGAACTTGAACTTGATGCAGTGCCTCAATACCTTTATCAATTGCGCCGCAGTTCATTTCGACAATTTGAGGACCTTTCTTGCCATAAGATTTTTCAACAGCGTCTTTCAGGTACTTAACAGCTTCATCAATCGGAATAATATCAGCCAGCTTAAAGAACGCAGATTGCATAACCATATTAAAGCGTCCGCCAAGACCAAGTTCACCGGCGATTTTAACTGCGTTGACTGTGTAAAATTTAATATCATTTTCCGCAATGTAGCGTTTATAGCTTGCCGGAAGTTCGCGGCTTAATTCTTCGTCAGTCTGGTCTGTGTTGAGTAAAAATGTTCCGCCGCGTTTCATACCTGCAATTAAATTGTAATTGTGAACATAACTTTTTTGTGAACAGGAAACAAAGTCAGGTTTAGTAATTAAGTACGGCGAATTGATAGGCGACTTACCAAAACGCAAATGGCTCATGGTGATACCGCCGGATTTTTTTGAGTCGTAAGCAAAATAAGCCTGCGCGTAAAGGTCGGTATTATCGCCGATAATTTTAATTGCAGATTTATTTGCGCCAACTGTGCCGTCCGAACCAAGACCCCAGAATTTGCAAGCAGTTGTGCCTTCCGGTGTCAAGTCAACATCGTGGTTGCCTGCGTCAAGTGATTTGTATGTTACATCGTCGTTAATGCCGATTGTAAAGCCATTCATTGGCGCGTCTTTTTTAAGTTCTTCAAAGACTGCCAACATTTGATCCGGCGTTGTATCTTTGCCGCCAAGACCATAACGACCACCAACAATGACAGGTGAAAGTTCAGAATCATAAAATGCTGCTCTGACATCAAGATATAAAGGTTCGCCAATCGCGCCGGCTTCTTTAGTTCTGTCAAGTACAGCAATTTTCTTGACAGTTTTAGGAATTGCGTTCAAGAAATGTTTAACGCTGAAAGGTCTGTAAAGATGAACGCTGATAACGCCGACTTTTTCGCCTTTGTCATTGAGATACTTAGCCGCCTCTTCGGCTGTTTGGCAACCTGAACCAATCGCAATAATAATTCTGTCAGCGTCAGGTGCGCCGTAGTAGTCAAAAATGTGATGTTCGCGTCCGGTGATTTTAGCAATTTGCGCCATAGCCTCTTCAACCAAATCAGGCAGCGCGTCATAATTTTTATTGATAGTTTCGCGGAATTGGAAATAAACATCAGGATTTGTAGCTGTGCCGCGAATGACAGGGTGATCGGGATTCAATGCACTGCGTCGGAAAACTTCAATAGCTTTGTAGTCAACCAACTTCGCAAGATCTGCGTAGTCAATGACTTCAATTTTCTGAATTTCATGCGATGTGCGGAAACCGTCAAAGAAGTTAATGAAAGGAACTCTGCCTTTAATAGCAACTAAATGCGCAACTGCCGCCAAGTCCATAACTTCCTGAACGCTGGATTCAGCCAACATTGCACAACCTGTTTGACGCGCTGACATAACATCTTGATGGTCGCCAAAAATGTTCAGTGTTGAAGTTGCAAGTGCGCGTGCCGAAACATGGAAAACGCCAGGCAAAAGTTCGCCTGCAATTTTGTACAGGTTAGGAATCATCAGCAAGAAACCTTGCGACGCTGTGTAAGTTGTAGTCAAAGCTCCTGCTTGCAAACTGCCATGAACAGTTCCTGCCGCGCCGCCTTCCGACTGCAGTTCAACCAATCTGACTTTGTGACCGAAAATATTTTTCGCGCCTTTTGCAGCCATTTCATCAACGCTTTCAGCCATTGGTGACGACGGAGTTATCGGATAAATTGCCGCAACTTCAGTGAACGCATAGGATACATACGCGGCAGCCGCGTTGCCGTCCATTGTCTTCATTTTTTTAGCCATACGCTTAATATCTCCCTTCAAGTATACAAAAAAGACTCAAGCGATTATAACACGGCAATTTACAAAAGTAAAATTTTATTCAACTGATGTGTCCTGAAAAATAATTTTTTCAGCATTTTTAGATTTTTGTAAATTATTTATAAGCGTCCAACTTATCTTTGCACGCAAACTTTGGTCAATAGCCAATGCAATCCACGCGCCTAAAAGTCCAAGTTCAAGCACTGAAATAAAAATGTAGGTGATTATTGGACGGAGAATTGCAATGCTAACCAGAGAATAAATTGCGACTTGCGAAGTTCTGCCACTGCCACGCAAAATTCCTGCGCCAATCAGCGCGTAAGCCTCCGGCAAACTAACTGCCGCAACAATAATCATAATCAAACTGCCAAGTGCAAAAATTTCTGCGTCATTTGAGTATAGCGACAAAATTTCAGTTCGAAAAACAAAAATAAAAACAAAAGCCGCAACTGAAAATATCAAGCCGAATTTCATTCCAACTTCAAGATAATTTTTCCAGTCGTCAAAATTTTTTTTGCCGACAGATTGACCGGCTAAAACCATGCCGGCTTTACCAAGTCCGCCGCTAAAACTGTAATAAAAATCGCAGAAGTTCATGCAGATTGAGTGGATTGCGTAAGGTACAACGCCAAGTTCCGCGACCATTCTGGTGTATAAAACCATTCCGACGCGTTCAAAACCTTGTTCGCTGAAAACGCCGCCGAAAATTGGCAGAAAGTCCTTGAAATATTTTTTGGTAGGCAGAAAACTTCCCGAAGCAAAAATCTTGTTGCCGTGCAAAATTTTCACAGTGTAAGCCAGCGTATAAAAAGTTCCTGCAACAGTTCCAATAGCCGCGCCTTTAACGCCTAAATCCAAGCCAAAAATTAACAGCGCGTTGAGTATTACATTTAAAATATTTCCCTGTACATTTGTAAGCAGTACAGATTTTGTATCGCCAAAACCAATCATAACCGCCTGTAAAATTGCAGTCAGCGAAGTAAAATAAACTGCCACAACCGCAAGCTGTGCATATTCCATAGCCAGCGGTAAATATTCAACCTGTGCGCCCATCCACAACAAAATTTTGTCCAAGTAAACAAAAAAGCCGGCGTGAATTATTCCAAGCAAAATTGCGCCAACAAATAATGTTTGTTTTAAAATTTCCGACGCTTTGTCTTTCAAGTCCATACCGAAAAATTTTGCCGCAATCAATGTTACAGCCGAAGCAAGCGAACGCGCTAAGCACAAAATCATCATTCGCGGCTGAGTGAAAATACTTACTGCCGCTATGGCTGAAGTTCCAAGTACTCCGACCATTATTAAATCTACATTGCAAAGCAAAATCATCAGCACGCCTTCAAGTGCAGCCGGCATTGCAATTTGTAAATATTTTTTTTCTTGCTGTGTTATTGTCATTAAAAACTTCCTCTTGAAAAATATTTTCAATAAAATAACATAGCTGATAGTTTTTTTCAATAAAAAACTCCGATTGGGAGGAAATTTTTTTTATTTTGACAATTTATTTTCAAACACTTGCAATAAAAAATAATTTGCAAAAAAAAAAGCCTCCGAATGGAGGTAAAAAATTTTTTTCAGTTGGATTTTTCGGTTAAAATTGTCGAAAGGTAATTTAATTTGTCGAATTTATGTTTCTTCAAGTCCGTGATAATTTTTTCACCTTCCAAGCCTTGACGACTGACAAGCAAAGCTTTATCAAGCATATTTTTTTCTTCCAACAAATCCACAATTTCAGCAAAATTTTTGTAAACTTTCATCAGCACAGTTGTATCTGCATAATCAAGCGCGGTAGAAATTTTATCTTTGTCAGCCGTCGCAGGAATTACAGTCATAATATCATTGCCGAAACTTTGCGGTCTGCCGATATAAGACGCGATAGATAAAAACGCCGGTACGCCTGGTATAGTTTGAATTTGAATGCCGACTTCCTT
>CAJOPJ010000216.1 GCA_905236325.1 uncultured Selenomonadaceae bacterium | reverse complement strand
TTCGGCAAGGTTGACGTGTGCAAAATCATTCTTCGCGACGACCATAACGCCTGAAGTGTCTTTATCCAGCCTGTGAACAATTCCAGGACGCATTACGCCATTTATTCCGGAAAGATCTTTGCAATGATACAAAAGCGCATTAACAAGCGTTCCGGACTTAACAGTTTCGGCAGGGTGAACAGTCATTCCGCGCGCTTTATTTATAACAATGATGTCAGAGTCTTCATACAAAATATCCAGCAGCAAATTTTCAGGCAGATATTCAGTTGCGACAGGTTCAACTTTTTCGACAGAAATATTTTCTGTGCCTGTCAGTTTGTAACTTGGCTTAACAATTTTGCCATCAACTTTGACAAGACCGGCAGAAATAATTTTTTGCAAGTGCGAGCGTGAACTTTCAGGAAATTTTTCCTGCAAATAAATATCAAGTCTTTGATTTTTCATTCGCCCAGCTCCTGCAAATTATTTATAATTTCTTGGCGACGTTCCGGCGTTTCATTCAAAACTATTCCTGTGTATGATAACATTATCATTATCAAGCTCATTATTGTCATGCGTGCGAATCTGCCTGCAGGTTTGCCTTTGATTTTTTTGTAGGACCAAAAACCTGCGCTGATTGGCATCACAAAAAAATTTACCTGCAAAATCAAGGTGCAAAATGTCAGCATTTTTAATTCCTTTCGCAAAAAATTTTTTTGACAAATTAGCGATATTATGCAACTTTGAATAAAAATTGTCAATTTCAATGCAAGATGTTTAGTTAAAAATTTTTCTTGCACTATGTTTAAAAATTTTATAGTCTTTAACGCAAAGGACGTGATTGAAATGAAAATTCAAGGCGCAGTAATAATTGAACAAGGCGTAACATTTGCAATAGTCGTGGTCAAACAGTCCGTGACAAATTACACTTCGCGGATAATAAAAACGCGTCAGCAACTTCAAGGATTTTTTCCAAATATGCCGATAATTTTGATGTCGCAAGATAAGCAGGGCAAGCCGCACTATTATGGCAGGAAAGATATTGTCGATTTTTTAAAAACTGTTCGACTTGAGCAAATTCCTTGGAAAACTTACACAATCTATTGAGGTGAAAATTTTGGACAAAGTTAGATTGGCGGCAGTCAAAACAATTTTTGAAATTACAGTTAAAGGCGCGTATTCAAATGTAGCATTGGCACAAACTTTGCGACGCGAAAAATTTTTTGACTTGGACAGAAGATTTTTTACTGAATTGGTTTACGGCACGATAAAAACATTGCCGACTTTGGATTGGAAGTTGCAGAAATATTTAACGCGCGAAATTGAAAAAGTTGACGCAAAAGTTTTATCAATTTTAAGGCTTTCAATGTATCAAATTTTTTTTATGGACAGAGTTCCAAATTCAGCCGCAGTGAATGAATCTGTTGAAATTGCAAAAAAAATTACAAATCTCGGCGCGTCAAAATTTGTAAATGGCGTTTTGCGAAATTGTTTGCGTGAAATTGAAAAATCAGCTTTGCCGACAGGCGACGACGCAGAATCAATCGCGTTGCAAAATTTTCATCCGACTTGGATTGTAAAATTGTTGATTGCTGAATTTGGAGTTGAAACTGCAAAAAAAATCTGCGCGGCAAATAATATTGAACCGCAGCTTTGTTTGCGAGTGAATTTGCTGAAAACATCGCGCGAAAAAATCTTAGCTGAATATCCCAACGCTGAAAAATCAAATTTAGTTCCGGAAGGAATAATTTTAAAAAATCACGGCGCATTGGATAATTTCAAGCCGCTGAAAATTGGACTTTGTCAAGTTCAAGATGAAAGTTCAATGTTTGCGGCGCATTTTTTAAATCCGCAACCAAATGATTTTGTAATTGATTGTTGCGCGGCACCTGGCGGAAAATCAACACACATGGCTGAACTTATGCAAAATCGCGGCAAAATTGTTTCTGTCGATGTTTTTGAACAAAAAATTGAGCATATTAAGCAAAATGCAAAAAGGCTTGGAATTAAAATTATTGAGCCGGTTTTGTTGGACGCGCGATTGATTGGTGAAAAATATTTTGAACAAGCCGACAAAATTTTAATTGACGCGCCTTGCAGTGGTCTTGGAGTTATCAGACGCAAGGCAGATTTGCGCATAAAAAAATTTCCTGCCGAAATTGCGGAACTTCCTAAACTTCAGCAAGAAATTTTATTTGGTGCGTCAAAGGCTTTAAAGTCCGGCGGAATTTTGGTTTACAGTACTTGCACAATTTTGCGCCGTGAAAATGAAGATGTTATTGAAAAATTTTTGACTGAAAATAAAAATTTTGAATTGCTTGAAACTAAAAATTTCTTGCCGCACATTGACGGCACTGACGGCTTTTTCTGCGCAAAATTGATTAAGCATTAACTAATTTGCCATTTAATTTTACTGCCTTGTTCGTCCTTTGTAACAAGCAATTTATTTTCAACTTTCTGCTTTAATTCTGCGACATGAGAAATAATTGCAATTAACTTGTCGCCGCTGAGATTTTGCAAAACTTTAATTGCTTGGTCGCGTGAATTATCGTCCAAAGTGCCAAAGCCTTCGTCAATGAACATCATATCCAGATTTATTGCGGAAGAATTTTCCTGAATTTTATCGGCAGTGCCAAGTGCCAAACTTAAAGCAGCCATAAAACTTTCGCCGCCGCTTAGAGTTTGAACTTCGCGTTCTTGACCTGTAACAGTTGAAAGCACCATTAAATCAAGACCACGATTTGCGCCTTGACCTGCGTTTTCAATTTTAGTCATACGCAATTCAAATTGACCGCCGGACATTTTGCGAAAATGATAATTTGCCGCGTTCAAAATTCTTGCCAGATAATAACGCTGAACAAAAGTTTCAATATCCATACGGCTGCCGGTGATTTTTCCTGCAAGTCGCGAATGTAAATTTTCAATCTGCGCGAAATTTTTTGCAATTTTGCTACGTTCAACAATTTTTGGTTCAAGTGCTTTGTAAGTTGAATTATTTGCGCGGAAAATGTCTTTCAAGTTGTCGAGTTCGGCTTTTGCGTCTGATAAATTTTTTTCGGCAATTTTGAAACTTTCTTGCAAATGTTCAATGTTTGGCTTAACTTGATTGCCGATAGCCTCAATTGCAGATTTTAAGCTGCCTTTAGCGGTGGCTTTTTTTGTGCGGTGATTGTCAATTTTTATTTGCAGTTTTTCAGTTTCAGATTTTGAATATTTTTTTGTAACTTCTTGCCAATCGACTTCGGAAAGATTTTTTTCAGTCAACAAATTTTGATATTGACTTTGGCGCATTTGATATTCAGTTTGAAGTGTTGGTAAATTTTTTCTGTAATTTTCTATCAAAGTATTGGCTTCGGCTACTTTGTCATTGAGTTTTTTTAGTTCGGATTCAACTTGTTGGTGATTTTTTTCAGCTTGTAATTTTTCTGCGGAAATTTTATCGAAAGCTACTTTTGCTTCCTGCAAAGTGTTGAATGTTTTATTTTTTTCAGGTTCTTCAAGCTGTGTTTTTATTTCGGTAAGTTTAGTTTGTTCGGCTTGTAATTTTTTATTTGCGGCGTCAATTTGCGTTGAAAAATTTTCTTCCTGAACTTTTGATTCCTGCAAAAATTTTTTTATTTTGATAAGTTCGCTTACCTGCTCTTCTAACTTTGCGCCTTCTGCAGAAAGTTTTAATTTCCATTCGACAAACAAATTTTTTGCATCGGCTAAATTTTTTGGGTTGCGATAGTTCGGAATATTTAATTGCATTTTTTCGCGCAATTGCAAATTTTGTGCGTCTAGGATTTTGGATTTTTCTTGCGCTACTTCATTTAATTTTGCAAGTTCGGTTTGTTTTGTTTCCAAATCATCACGTTCAGCTTTTAATTTGTCGATAAATTCGCGCGTTAAATTTTTATGTTCATCGGCAATTTTGCAAGGCGCAGGGTGTTCAATAGAACCGCACACAGGACAAGGCTCGCCTTTACGCAACTTTTCCTGCGCAATAAATCCTGCTTGGGCATCTAAAAATAAATTGTGCTTAATTTGATATTCACTGCTTTTTGCTGAAAAAATTTTGCGAACTTCAGCATATTTTTTTTGCAAATCTTCAATCTGTTTTGCATTTTCGCGCTTGTCATTGGCAAATTTTGTAAATTCAACCTCCAATTCATTTGCAAGTTGAACTTTATTTTTCCACTGCTCCTGAAGTAGCGGAAAATTTTCCAATTCGGTAGCGCGTTTTTGATTTTCATTGACTTGCTGTTTAAAGTTTTCCTGCGCAGCTTGAATTTTCTTTGCGGCAAGTTCAGCGTCAGTTGATATTTTTTCCTGCGCTTGAATTTGTTTTTTAGTTGCGTCAATTTGTTTGAAAATTTTTTGTGCGCTATTGTATCTGTCGCTGACTGTTGTAAATTCTGCAATAATTTTGTCGCGGTTGACTTTGCTGCTGTCGGAAAAAAATTTTGCGTCGGCGGCTTGTTTTTTTAAGTTTGGTAAATTTTTTTCCTGCGCCTGCAAATTTTTTTCAGTATCTGCTTGATTTTTTTGCGCCGCAATGTAATTTTGAAAAACAGGTTGAATTTCATAAGCCGCAATGATTTTTTCGCGAAGTTTAACAGCGTCTTGAATTTCAGGTTCACCGGCTTGCAATTCAAGTAAAATTTTTTCAGCCTGCGCTTTTGCGTCAAATGATTTTATCAGCAAGTTGGCTTGATTGATTGCGGTAAATTTTTCATCGCGCAGTTTTGAAAGTTCTGCATAATTTTTCTGCGCAGTTGAATTTTTATTTTCCAAGTCAGTGCAATTTTTTTTCAACATTGGCAAAATTTTTTCAAGGTCTGCAATATCAGGATTTTTATTTTTAACAATTTTGTCGCGCAGTTGTAAAATTTCGGCGTTGTCAGTTTGTATTTTGCCAAGTTCATTTTTACAAACAGTCCAAAAATTTGTCATTTCTTCCGACAGCAAATTTTTTCTGCGCAAAAGTTCATCAATAATTGTCTGATAAAATTGCGTGTTAAAAATTTTTCTGAAAATGATTTTGCGTTCTTTTGAATCCATGCGAATCAATTTCATAAATTCGCCTTGAGCAATCATTCCGACTTGCATAAATTGACTTTTTGTCAAGCCGATAATTTCCTCAATTTTTTTATCAATTTCAGATTTTTTTCCTGAGTAAGCCGTGCCGTCGGGCATAATTAAATCAACAGTTTCACTTTCGACTTTAGTTTTATTTTTTTTTCTGTGGCGTGGTATGCGTCGAATTTTATAATTTTTTCCGCCGTCAGAAAAATTCAGTTCCACACATGGCGTAATTGTTTTATCGACAAAATCTGTTTGCAATTCAGCGCCGTCGCGCTTGTTGTCGGTTGAACTTGCTTCGCCATATAATGCAAAAACTATTGCATCAAAAATTGTAGATTTTCCTGAACCTGTATCGCCGGTAATTAAAAATAAATTTTGATTCGGCTTAGTAAAATCAATCACAGTTTCCTCAGCGTACGAAATAAACGCACGCATTTTTAAATTTATCGGCTTCAAAATTCAAACCTCCTTCAAGTTGTTGATAATTTCTGCCAAAATATTTTTTTCAGCGTCGGTGATGTCAGGAATAAATTCACAACACAGGTCGAATGGATTTAAATTATCGGCAGAAATTTTTTCCTCAGCGTAAGTAAATATTTCACTTTCGGCAAGGCGTATTTCCAGATAATTTGGAAAAAAATTTTTAAGCCTTTCTTGCAATTCAGCTGAACTTAGTGCAACTTTTTCAGTAAGCCGCAGTGAAACATAATCTTTACAACCTTGAGTGATTAAATTTTCAAAACTGCCGGACAAAATTTTTATTTTGCGTAAAGGCTTAAGTTCAATGACTTCAGTTTTTAAATTGCCTTTTTCCTGCAAATTTACAAAAATAATTCCCTTGCGCTGACCGGCTTCACTTAAACTGCAAGCAAGCGGCGTTCCGCAGTATCTGAAATTTTCCTTGCCGACAGTCATTGGCCTGTGAATATGTCCAAGCGCAGCGTAATCAAATTTTTCAAGACAATCAGCTTTAATTGCGTCAATGTTGCCAACAGTTACAACTTCAGAATCTGCGCGTTCAACATCTTTAACACCAACTGGCAAATAAAATTGATGACTGACAAAAATATTTCGTTCGGCAGAATTTATTTTTTCGCGCTCAATCAGCCTGTGAATTGCCGCGTCGTAACTTAAATTTTCATCTGAAAAAATATTTTTTACATTTGATGGTCGCACGAAAGGCAATAAATAAAAATTAACCTTGCCAAATTCATCAGTCAGCGTAACTTTTTCAATAAAATCTTCAGGCTGAGTTGGCGGAGTTCCAATCATGTAAATATTTTTGTGACGCAAAATATTTCTGAACATATCAAGGCGCACTGAACTATCATGATTGCCGCTTATTATCATAATGTTAGGAACTGCCTTTGCAAGTTCAGTAATAAAATTGTTGAAAATTTGCACGGCATCGGCTGACGGCACTGATTTATCATAAATATCACCGGCAATTAAAACTGCGTCCGGCAAATATTTTTCAGCTGCTTTAATAATTTCGCAAAAAATGTATTCTTGATCTTCGCGCAGGTCGTGATTATTAAGTTTCAAGCCGATATGCAAATCGGACAGGTGAAAAAATTTCATAACAAAACTCCTTCCAAGATAAAAATTTGCAGAAATTTTTCCACGCCGGAAAAAAATTTTCCTGCAAAAAAAAAGCCGCTCGACTTGAGCGACTAAATTTTTTTTATTCAAGATTAATTTCAAAAGCGTAACCGGCATCAAAAGTTTTTCCGGCGGCAAGTTTAATAATGCCGTCCTTTTCGGTGATATCGCCATGAAAATCTTCAAAGTCAGCGTGACCAAGCCAAGGCTCAATGCAAACAAAAGGCGCACCGGCTTTAGGCGTCCAAATCCCCCAAAATGGAAAGCCTTTTGCAATCAGCGTAATTGATTTATTACTTTTGCGCGAACAAACACTAATCATATCTGACTTTAGATCGTCAAAAATCAACGCGTCGCCTTCAAAAATTTCATAGTTCAAATTAAATTCCTTGCCGCTTAAAGTTGGCACTCTGTCGTGCGAAAGTCCGGTTGATTTAAGCAAAAGCCTTGAGGAATCTTCAGCAACATTGAATTTTAAGTAACAATCTTCAAAATTTTCACCGGCAACAATCGGACAACGCAATGCAGGATGTGCGCCAATCGAAAAATACATATCTTTGTCGTCAAGATTTTTTACTGTCCAAACAATTTCAACGCGATTATCTTTCAAAATGTAAGTAATGTCCAAGTTGAATTTGTAGGGATAAACCTCAAGCGTATCTTCGTCCCAAGTCAGCTGAAAAACAATATTGTCTTCGTCCTCGCGAACGCATTTGAAGTTTGAAGTACGCGCAAAGCCGTGTTGCGGAAGTTCAAATTCTTTGCCGTCCACGCGGTATTTATTGTTCAAAACTTTGCCGACAAATGGAAATAAAACAGGCGAAGAATATTTCCACCAATCGGGATTGCCGTCGTGCAAATATTCTGTGCCGTCGCTAAGTTCAATTATTGATTTTAATTCTGCTCCGCGATCTTCCAGTGCGATTTTCAGAACTTCATTTTGCAAGGTATGCAACATAATTAAAAACTCCCTTCCGACAGACTGCATGAAATTTTAGCTTTGCAATACAAAAACAAATTCGCTATCAAGCTAAAAATTCCTTTCAAGCGCGTAATGCAGATATTTTTAATTCAGCCGCCGCGTTTATAAATTTTAACATCATCTTCGCCATTTAGTTTGTCAAGGATTTTATTTGCCATTTGTCGCGCAGTCAAGCCGCAAATTTCCAGAAGTTCAGTTCGCGAAGCATGTTCAATAAATCTATCGCCAATACCGAAACGCAAAATCGGCACAGAAATATTTTCATCAGCCAAAAATTCTTCCACAGCAGAACCAAATCCGCCATTCAAAACGCCTTCCTCGGCCGTAACAAAAAGCTTCACATCTTGCGCCTTAATTTTGATAAGTTCGCGATCGAAAGGCTTAACAAATCTTGCATTAAAAACTTCAGCAAAAATTTTTTGTTCGGTTAAAATTTTCGCAACTTCAATCGAAGTTTCAACCATACTGCCGACAGCAAAAATTCTGACATCTGCGCGTGGAACTTTGTATACAACTTCAGCCTTCCCCCAAGTCAGCGTTGAATTTGGCAAATTCAGATTATTTATTTCGCCGCGTGGATATCGAATTGCAACAGGTTTATTTTCTGCAACCGCCGCCGCCAACATTTTTTTCAGTTCGTCGCCGTCCTTAGGCACAAGAATATTTATGTTTGGAATTGTGCGCAGGAAAGCCATGTCAAAAACGCCGTGATGAGTTGCGCCGTCCTCGCCGACTAAACCTGCCCTGTCCAAACAAAAAATCACAGGCAACTTTTGCAAGCAAACATCGTGCAAAATTTGGTCGTACGCGCGCTGAATAAATGTTGAATAAACTGCAACAATCGGTCGAAGTCCGCCGGCTGCCATTCCTGCAGCCAAAGTTACTGCGTGTTCTTCGGCAATTCCGACATCAAAAAATCTGTCGGGGAATTTTTCAGAAAAATTTTTCAAACCTGTACCTGCAGGCATTGCGGCAGTTATCGCAACAATTTTTTTATTTTGCTCTGCCAATTCACAAATCAGGTCGGAAAAAATTTCTGTGTAAGTCGGCAGCGTGGAATTTTTTTTCAAAACTTCACCGGTTTCTAAGTTGAACTTTCCGACGCCGTGAAATTTTTCAGGAAATTTTTCAGCAGGTTGATAGCCTTTGCCTTTTTTTGTATGTACATGAATTAAAACAGGTTCGTCAAGTTCGCGTGCGCGACTGAAAATATCCTGCATAATTTCTAAATTGTGTCCGTCGATTGGTCCAAGATATGTAAATCCCAATGCCTCAAAAATTGAATTTGGCACAATTGCAGATTTAACGCCATAGCCGACTGAATACGCCGCCTGCAAAATTTTTTCCGACATCGGCAAGCCTTTGACAAATTCTTCAAAATCTTTTTTAGCCTTGCGGTATTTAGGATTCAATCGCACTTCCGACAAGTAATCACTCAATGCGCCGACATTTTTTGCAATCGACATTTCATTGTCATTAAGCACGACAATTAAATTTTTTTTCAGCTGTCCTGCGTGATTTAAAGCCTCAAAAGCCTCGCCGCCTGTTAATGCGCCGTCGCCAATGACTGCAATAACTTTGCCAAATTTGCCTTGAATTTCCTCCGCCAAAAGAAGTCCAAGCGCCGCGCTT
This sequence comes from uncultured Selenomonadaceae bacterium, assembly GCA_905236325.1. Lineage (GTDB taxonomy): Bacteria > Bacillota > Negativicutes > Selenomonadales > Selenomonadaceae > Quinella. The sequence continues at coordinate 6,830 of CAJOPJ010000216.1, read as the reverse complement.
ATTGAAGTTGACGCATGACCGACGCCAAAATAATCAAAATTTGATTCACTTCTGCGCGGAAAACCTGAAATTCCGCCACGCGTGCGCAATGTTGGAAAAATTTTTTGTCGTCCTGTCAAAATTTTGTGCGCGTAGGCTTGATGACCAACGTCCCAGACAATTTTATCAATAGCAAAATCGAACACTGAATACAGTGCAAGTGTAAGTTCAACAGTACCCAAACTTGGCGCAAGATGTCCGCCATTTTTTGATACAGTTTTTAAAATCAGTTTGCGAATTTCCTCAGCCAAATCCTGCAGTTCTTTCAAACTCAATCTGTGAAGTTCAGAAGGCGAAGTTAATCGCTCCAAAATTGCCGTGAAAATCTCCTCCAGTACAAAAATTTTCTGTATAATTTCGGCATAATTAAAATTTTTTCCTTCAAATAAAAAAACCTCAACCGAAGTCAAGGTGAATATTTTTATTTTGCAGTTACAATGTGCCTTTTACACTTGCATTTGCGGCTTCAATAGCTTGATGTGCTTTGTCGATTGAAAGTCCAAGTGTGCGCATAATTTTATCAATGTTGTGGAAACCCATGCCATTTTCAGCAGCAACCCAATCCCAGTACCATTGCGCTTCGCGAACCAAAAGTCTTGCCTGTGCAAGTTGTTCATCAGTAGCACCTGCAGCTTTTGCGGCGGCAATTGTGGTATGTGCTCTGGCTGTAGTTTCGCCGGCAATGCGTTGCAGTTTAAATGTATTGTCGTGAATTGTCTGAACGCGTTGTGTCAAAATTTCAGCAGTTTGATCGTGGCACTTCAGGCAGGATTGTTCAGTTGTTTTGAGCGGAGAAGTCATCCAGTGCGAAGTGTATTTCTGTCCATTTTCGCGCATGTAAGGCATATGACAATCAACGCAAGTTACGCCTGCGTCAGCGTGAACACTACCCCACCAAGCCTCAAAGTCGGGATGCTGCGCCTTCAACATTCTTGCTCCGCTAACTTGGTGATTCCAGTCGCCTGTGAAGGCTTTAGCGTGACCATCTTGATAGTAAGCCCATTCTGCCTCTGCATTGAAACCATTGGCGTAAGGCATATGTACTCTGCCATCCTCAGCCGTGAAGAAATATTCAGTATGGCACTGAGCGCAAACATAAGCACGCATTTCATTGTGGCTAGCTTTGCTTATGTCGATTCCAGCCTCAGTCATTGATTCGATAAAGGCTTGATTGTATACGCGCAGTTGCATTGTGTCAGGATCGTGGCAACTTGAGCAACCGAACCATTCATCATCTTTAATTGATGCGACAACTTCATCGAAAGGCTTGCTTGCAAATTCCCAGCCGCTTTCCTTGAAGAAAACATCATACATATAGGAACTTTTGCAAACTATGCAGGAACCTTTTTGACCGGGGCGACGCTTTGAATTTAAAATATCCTCGCCGGCATACCAGTGACCGCGATCGTCGTCATACTGAATTGCAAATTTGTAACCTGCAAACAGTGTCAACTGTTCAGGCTGTTCAGTCAAGTGCGAATTTTCAGCTTGTGCGCCGCCAAAACCTGTTGGACTTGGGTCGCCGCGCATATTCATTTTGAAAGAATTAAACTGCAGGGGATAGGCTTCTGCATAGCCTTCGCGCGTTAGTCTTTGGTCTTCAGGAATTTGTGCAAGTTCAAAAGTTGTCGAAGGTTTTGCGATTCCGATTCTGACAACTACAAAGCCGAAAAATATTACGCCCAAAACTAAAATTCCTGCCAAATATTTTTGTATCTTACTCAATTTCAATACCTCCCTCCAAGTGATTAGAACCGTGCGCTATTCTGCTGTGGCATTTCAAGCAGTCTGAATTGCCTTGCTTGCCTTCGTCGAATGTAACATAGGACATTGTTGAATTGTGGCAACGCACGCAGTTATCATTGATCATTTGTCTTGAATCAGCAGTCAACTTGATGCGTGCAGGATAGTCGCGTAGCAGTTCGTGGTACATATCAACCATACCTGTCCTGCCTTTTTCAATCAAGTAATGCGCGGTGTTGTCGTGCGGCAGGTGACATTCTATGCAGTCAAGTTCGCGGTGACTGCTGACTGCGAAGGTTTCTGCCTCATGCTGCATTGAATGACAGACACTGCAGAAAGTTTTTGTACCTGTCGCGTGCAACATAAGTTGCGTAAAAGCCAAGCAAAACACGCCGACAACAAAACCTCCAGCCAAAAATTTCAGCATGTTGCTTTTTAACAACTCCTTAATGTTCATAAAATCGCCCTCCCTTCACTATTCATTTTTAATTGCTAATGCAGTTCCTAAACAAATTGCCGTGACACTCAACCAAAGCAACCAGATAACAGGCTTTGTGTTGATTGTTGAAGTTACAGGCAGGTTAGAAAGTTCCTCAAGCGTCGGCAAAATTTCAAGTCTTGCCTTGTCAAGTTCGCGTGATACGCCTGTTAATCTTACTCTGCGTCTGCCGTCAAAAATCTGTATTGATTGACTTCTGCCGCCGCCGTCCGCCGAAATAATTATTGCCGGTTCGATAGTTTCAGTTTGGTTGCCGTCGGTGACATCAATTTTGGCGACTGCGCGAATTGGTTTACCGCTGTCATTGCGAACAATTTCGGCTTCCTTGAAAGTGTAGCCAAGTTCGCCGTCCATTGCGAAAACATCTTTGTTCAAAATTAAATTCTGTGTTTCAAGATTTTCAGGCGCATGCGGTGCAACGTAAATATCGCCGCCGACAGTTTTTAAAATTGCAGGTTCACGCGCCGCATCATCGCCATTTGTACGCAGTTTTGTTAAGGCTTTGATTTCTGCGCCGTCAACTTCATAAACATAAAATTTCTGCAAATTTTCTTCTTCAAGCACCTGACCTTGATAAATAATTTTGTGTCCTGCGATTTCGACTGAATCACCTTTAGTCAGCTCCTGAGTTAAAGTTTCACCCTGCGCTGAAATTACAACTGCCGCCAAGCCAAGTACAAAACCTGCGTGCGCAATTTTTCCGCCAAGGCTGATTGATTTACTCCACTTTGCGAAAGTAAAAATCACCAACGCAACTAAGACTGCTGCAAGCGGTGCAGTTGTTCGCGTGTAAAAATCAGTATCGACTGCCGCAGATTCGCCGACAAGTTGACTTAGTAGCGGCATTGACATTCCAATCCAAACTATCACTGCGATAAATACTAACAACAACGCGCCTAACAGAACTATGAACGCCTGTTCTGAAAAATTTTCATACATTTTGCCTTGTGGAAAATCTTTCGCTTTGAGCATTATTATAAAAATTCCGCCGAGTAAGACTATCGCATTGGCAAATGCAATTACTATTCCGATATTTGAACCTGCGAATGAATGGACTGAAAAATCGCCCAAAACTCCTGAACGCGTCAAGAAAGTTCCATAAATCACCAATGAGTAGTTGAAAACTGCCGCAATATGCGCCATTGGTAAGACTGCTGATTTTTTTTTTGCTAAGTTCAGCAAGTGCAGTAAGACTGCCGAAATTAACCACGGCACTAAGGAAGAATTTTCAACAGGATCCCAGCCCCAGTAGCCGCCCCAGCCTAAAACTTTGTAAGCCCAATAGCCGCCGATAAAAATTCCTGCGCCTAAAAAACTCCACGCCAGCAAAGTCCATTTCCTTGCAGATTCAAGCCAAGTTTTTGATTTTGCGCTTTCAAGCAATGCGCCAAGACTTAGTGAAATTGGCACTGCCAAAAGCGCGTAGCCTACAAAAATTATTGGCGGATGAATTGCCATCCAAAAATCTTGTAACAGTGGATTCAATCCGAAGCCTTCAGCTACTGTGACAGGATTTTCTGCGAAAGGCGATTTTGCTAAAACCAAGAACGCCAACATTGCTTGCAGGAAAAAATAAAATCCCAACGCCTTTGTCTGGATTCGATTTTTTATAAGCACTGCGCCGGCGACTGCGTGAATCAACAGCCAAAGCAGGAATGAACCTTGTTGACCTGCCCAAAACGCAGAAATTTTAAAAATTGTAGGCAGAGTGGTTGAGGAATAATTTGCTACATATTCGACGCTGAAGTCATTCCTAAAAATTAAAATCCACAAGTACAAGCTCGCCACGACAATTAAGCCTAAAGACGCTATTGCTGAAAATTTAATCAGTCGTTCAGAAAATAATTTTGTCCAACAAGCAAGCATAGCTACAAGTGCAGTTGCCAAGCTGCCTGTCAAAAGTAGATTTCCTGTCAATAAATATCACTCCTCAAGTTTGAGGTTGCTGTCCTTCGTACTTGGAAGGACATTTAATCAGTAATTTTTTTGCGTGAAAAGCCGCGTCCTCAGAATGATATTTTCCAACCGCAACAATGTGATAAGCATCATCGAATTGGTCGGGTTTAACGCCGTCAAATTTGACAGTCATAGTTTCGCCGGTTTCCTCGTCGCGCAAACTGAAAATAAATTCATTGCCTTGCTGTTGCGGAATAAAATTTTCATTCAGCAAGCCTTTCACTTGAACATTTTTTTCAGAGGCAGTCGCTTCAGCAATTCCAACATATGGCGTGACGCTGTTTGATAAATTAAAACCTGCGTAGGCAATAAAACCAATCAAAAGTGCCAACAATAAAATTTTCCTCAACTAAAACGCCTCCAACTGAATTTTCTGAAATTATAACAATCAAACTAAAAAAAAAAGTTGCAGTTGCAACAGGGAAAAATTTTTTTCTTGCAGGAAAATTTAATTGTGATATTTTTGTTTAGAAAAAATTTTTAGGTAAGGTGATAGTTTTGAAAGTAAACATAATTGGTGCAGGATTAGCAGGTGCTGAGGCGGCTTGGCAAGTTGCAAATGCAGGCGTGGAAGTAAATCTGTATGAAATGCGACCGGCAAAAAAAACTCCGGCACACAAAACCGGCAATTTTGCAGAATTGGTTTGTAGCAATTCATTGCGTGCGGCAGGTTTAACAAATGCAGTCGGCGTTTTGAAGGAAGAAATGCGCAGATTAAATTCAGTAATAATGCAGTCGGCTGATGAAACTAAAATTCCGGCAGGTGGCGCATTGGCAGTTGACAGGGAAAAATTTTCTGAATTAGTCACTGAAAAAGTCAAGTCGCGTGTAAATTTTTTTGTCGAAGAAATTACAAGTCTTGAAAAATTTTTGCAGTCAGAAGATATTTTGATAATTGCGTCGGGACCTTTAACTGAAGGTGCGTTGGCTGAAGAAATTAAAAAATTGACAGGCGGCGGCGAATTTTATTTTTATGACGCAGCTGCGCCGATTGTAACTGTCGAGTCGATAAATTTTGATAAGGCTTTTAAGGCTTCGCGCTACAACAAAGGCGAGGATTCTGCTTACATAAATTGCCCAATGACTCAGGAAGAATATTTAAATTTTCGCACGGCGTTAATTACAGCTGAAAAAACTAAGCCGCACGATTTTGAGCAAGAAATTTTTTTTGAAGGCTGCTTGCCGATTGAAGTTATAGCGTCGCGTGGCGAAGATACATTGCGATTTGGACCGCTGAAACCTGTCGGCTTGGAAGATCCTCGCACAGGAAAATTGCCCTACGCAGTCGTACAACTTCGACAAGACAATTCTGCGGCGACTTTGTACAACTTGGTTGGTTTTCAAACGCATTTGCTTTGGGGCGAACAACGCAGAGTTTTTTCAATGATTCCGGGACTTGAGGACGCAGAAATTGTGCGCTATGGCGTTATGCACAGAAATACTTACATAAATTCGCCACGCGTTTTATTACCGACATTTCAGCTGAAGTCGAATACAAAAATTTTCTTCGCAGGGCAAATGACAGGCGTTGAAGGTTATGTTGAATCTGCGGCATCAGGCTTAATTGCAGGCAGAAATGCCGCAAGGCTTGCTAAAAATCTTGACGCGCAAATTTTTCCTGCCGAAACCTGCCACGGCGCATTGGCAAATTACATAACAACTGCTGATGAAAAAAATTTCCAGCCGATGAATGTAACATTTGGACTTTTGCCGCCACCTGAAAGAAAAATTCGCAAGTCCGATAGAAAAAATTTTCTTGCTGAACGCGCTTTAAAAAAACTTACAATATTTAATATTTAAAATCTAATACAAAAACTTACAGTGTTTAATGTTTAAAGTCTAATTTTCATTTTTCAATTATGATTATTGTCAAAGATAATTTTGTGCGTTAAAATATTATCAACTTGAAAGGAGTTCAGATAATGGAATTTCATGCAACAACAATAGTAGCCGTCAAACGCGACGGCAAAACCGCAATCGCCGGCGACGGTCAAGTCACTTTTGGCGAACACACAATAATGAAGGCAACTGCAAAAAAAGTTCGCAGGCTTTATCACGACAAAGTTATTGCCGGCTTTGCAGGTTCAGTTGCCGACGCTTTTACTTTGTTTGAAAAGTTTGAAGGCAAATTGGAAGAATGTCACGGTCACTTGCAACGCGCAGCAGTTGCTTTGGCAAAAGATTGGCGTACAGATAAAATTTTGCGCAAATTGGAAGCCTTGCTTTTGGTGGCTGATAAAGATACAATTTTAATGCTTTCCGGCGGCGGCGAAGTTATCGAGCCGGACGGCGATGTTGCGGCAATCGGCTCCGGCGGATTTTATGCATTGTCGGCAGGGCGTGCGCTTATTAAGCATACAGATATGTCGGCGGCGGAAATTGCGCGTGAGTCACTTTCTATCGCGGCTGACATTTGCGTTTTCACAAACCAAAATATTATTGTCGAAGAATTGGATTAATCGACCGAGGGGAGATTTTTTAATGCCGAGAAAAAAAGCTGAAATTAAAACAGAATTGATTAATGAACTTGGACTTAATGAACAAACGCCACGCGAAATTGTCGAAGAACTCAACAAGCACATTGTCGGGCAAG
>CAJOPJ010000215.1 GCA_905236325.1 uncultured Selenomonadaceae bacterium | reverse complement strand
TGAATATTAGCGACCATGTCAGCGAAGAAATTCAAGCTACTGCTGAAAAGTCGAAGGAAAGCGAAAATTACGCAAATGAAATTGATGAACGCGCAACCGAACTTCAGCAAAGTACGCAAAAATCTGTGCAAGCGTCGCAGGAAGTTTACAATGAAACCAAAACTTCGCTTGAAAAAGCTATCAAGTCAGCGCAAGTTGTCGGTGATATTGAAAAATTCACAGGCGAAATTGTAAACATTGCAGACCAGACAAACTTGCTTGCGCTTAATGCGGCGATTGAGGCTGCACGCGCCGGCGAACATGGCAGAGGCTTTGCTGTTGTTGCGGAGGAAGTCAGAAAACTTGCCGAGCAAACTTCTACTTCAGCGTCAAGCATTAAAAATCTTACCAATCAAGTTACAGCGTCGGTTAATGAACTTTCGCAAGGCGCGTTCGACATTTTGAAGTTTATTGATGAAACTGTCAGCAAAGACTACGCAGAGATGGGCAACACTGCTGAACAGTACAAGAAAGATGCTGAATATGTAAAAGGCTGGGCAAAAGACAGCAACAACAGCGCGGCAAGTCTTGCCGAATCGATTCAGACAATGGCGCAGGCTATGGACGACATTGCAAAAGCCGCGCATGAAACCGCAGTCGGCAACACAAATATTGCTGAAAAAGTTGCGCTTATTGCTGACAGTGCGCGTGACATTCAGCAAAAAATGGATGAATCTGAAGCCGGCGCAAAGCGTCTTATGGATCAAGTTGATAAATTTAAAATTTAGTCGGTAGGCTTTTTGACCGAAAGGAGAAATTTTAATTGAAATTAGTTATAACAGTTGTCGGCAAGGACAGAGTTGGAATTATTGCGGCAGTTACAAAAATTCTTGCAGAAAATGAAGTTAATATCCTGTCAATTAACCAAAACATTTTGAACGGCTTTTTTAATATGATTTTGTTTGCCGAGTCGGACGAAAAAAAAATACGCCTTGTGGACTTACAACAAGCATTGAAGTCTCAGGGCGAAGAAATTGGCGTGGAAATTAAAACTCAGCACCAAGAAATTTTTGATGTTATGCACAAGATTTGATGCGGTAAGTTAACTATCAATGCGATAACTGCGTTGAACAATGCCAAAACCATTTTCAACATGTAAGTAGTAATATGCTTTGCGGCGGTAGGATTCAGTTGGACTATCGCCGCTTTTTTCATCATAAGTCAGTTTATTTTCAGCGTGCGGCGAAGTAAATCCAAACAAAATTTTTAATTCAAGCTGTCTGCCTTGTCTTGGCAAAATTGAGTCATCAACAATGTTGAGTGGGAAATATTCGCCGTCCACTTCAACCAAAAGCATTGGCGCGACATTATTTACAAAAGTTCCACCGGCAGGCATTGCTAATTTATAATCGCCGTCAGCCAGCGCGACAAGTTCATTATCTTTAATGTAACTTAATTTGTCTGAAGGAAAAATTTCTGCGTGGAAATTTGGATTAACTTCATCTTGAAAAAAATGAACGCTAATTGCCGCTGCTATAAAAAAAATCACTGCAACCGCAGTGTACAAATCTATATTGTAATTTTTCAATTTCCATTCCAACTTCCAAAAGGCGTTCCATTCGAGTGGTCGGCTACATCCTTAATTATGGTCTTTTCGCGTTTTCCAAGCACCCAACCAAGAACTTTAATTTCTTCATAAGTTGCAAGTTTTTGAGTCCGCACATCGCCTGAGGAAAATGACAGTTCGCGATAAGTCAGCAAGGCTTTGTTGTAGCGTGCAAGAATTTCCTGCGGACTGCGAACGCGTTCGCGTGGGGCGGCGTATTTTTCTAACTGTTCCTGCAAGTGGTTTGCCAACATTTCAGACATTTTTAAAACCTCCTCACCAACTTCGGTCAACAACAAAATCAGCAATTTGTTCAAGCGCAAGACTTACTGAACTTTTCATAACGAACGGCAAGTTTTGTCTGGCAGAATCAATGTGACTGTCTGCGCGTTGTTTGCAATATTCAACTGCGTCAGTATTTTTTATAATTTCAAGTGCGTCATCAATGTCGCTTTGAGTAACTTCCCTGCGCGTGACAATTTCGCGCAGAACATCAGCTTCATCACTTACACTAAGTGCGCGAATTACAGGTAAATTTATTACGCCGCTTTTTATGTCACCGCCAATTTTTTTGCCGGTGATTTTTTCATCGCCAAAAAAATCCAGCACATCATCAATAATTTGAAAAGCCAAGCCTAAACTTGTGCCGTAACTTGCCAATGAATCAATGTCTTTTTGCTCCATACCGGCAATAATTGCGCCAAGTTTGCAACAAGTTGACAGAAAAATTGCAGTTTTTAAATTGATTCTGTCATAGTATTCTGTCATTGTTGGAACAGTGAAAATTGCGCGATCTTGCATAATTTCGCCAATGCATAAATCTTTAACCAACATTGAAAGTATCGCGTCAATCTTTGAGCCATAATTACCTTGAGCGACAAGTTGAAAAGCTTTTGCAAATAAATAATCGCCAACCAAAACTGCAATTTGCGCACCATGCATTGAATTTACTGTTTGGACGCGGCGGCGTTTTTGTGCGTTGTCTAAAATGTCATCGTGTACAAGACTTGCCGTGTGAATAAGTTCAAGTGCAGTTGCCAGCGGCAAAGTTTTTTCTATTGGACAATCTCCAAGACTGCGACTGCACAATAAAAACAACACCGGACGCAGGCGTTTTCCGCCATTAAACAGTGGTTCGCAAGTTTCATAAATAAATTTGTCTTCGCTAATCGCCTGTTCAACGCAATTTTCCAATTCTTGCAAATCTTTTGTGGCAATGTCTTCAAGTACCGATACAAAATTCAAATATCTCACCCATCTTTTGTGTAAACTTTTAAGATTTTATCACAGCGCAAATACAATGTCAAAATAGGCTAAACTTCAACTATTCGGCATTGATAATTTTCAAGTTTAATGCGTGGAATTTTTTCGGCAGGTTGACCAAATTTAAGCAAAAGTTCATCAATGTACTTAAGCACAACTTTGGCAGAAATTTTTTTCATGCAGGCAAAATTTTCAACTCCTTCGCGCGGACAAATATGTTTTCCGCAAGGCTGACAATTTTCGGCAGTCTTAAGCAAAATATCTTTCGCGTCGTAAGGATAAAAACCAATAGCCGGCGACGCGCCAAACATTGTTACAATTGGAATATTTCGTGCAACGCCAATATGCATTGGTCCGGAATCATTAGTCAAAAGCAAACAGCATTTGTCAATAAAACCTGCAAGCTCCGCCAAATTAAATTTGCCTGTCAAAATTTTAAGCAGCGGCGAATTTTTTTCATGCATTTGCTCAACGCATTTTGCAACAATTTCAGTATCCATAGTTCCGCCCAAAATTGCCACGCCATAACCACGCCTGATTAAATTATCAGCACATTCTGCAAAGTAACTGTCAAGCCAACGCTTAGTCAGCCAAGTTGCGCCAATGTTAAATGCCACAACTTTGGTTTCGGCAGAAAAATTTTCAGAAAAAACTTTCGCCGCTGAATTTTTTGACGCGTCGTCAATCCACATTTCAAGTCCGCCGTCGTCAATTTTTTCAATGCCGATAGCTTTTAAAACTTCAAAGTGCGATTGAACTTGATGCATAATTTCCTTGCGATTTGGCAAGATTTTATCAAACAAAATTGAAAAGCCGGGCTTTGCATAGCCGACAATTTTTTTTCCGCCACTGAAAGCTGCAATTGCTGAGGCGCGTTCATTCCTGTGTAGATTTATTACCAAGTCAAAATTTTTTTCGCGCAACTTGAAAATAAATTTTGCAATGCTGATTAAATTATTATCTGCGCCTTTTTTGTCGAGCAGCAGGCAATTATCAATATTTTTGTTCAGTCTTACTAAATCTGCAAGTTTTTTATCGGCAAGCAAGGAAATTTTTGCGTTGGGAAAATTTGTTCTGAGCGTTCGCAAAATTGGCGTTGTCAACATTAAATCGCCTAAGTGCATTAAATTTATTACCAAAATATTTTTGTACATTTCAATTGCTCCTAACAAAAATTTTCCTGCGTCCCAAATCCTCAATCAAAGTCCAATTTTTGTCTGTAAGTTCAAAAAAATCTGATTCGCGTTTTGTATCGACAAGCGCGATTATTTTTTTGTCGGTCGGAAGTTCAGAAATTTCCATGAACGGCATTACATTTAAGGTTGTCCAAGTCATTTTGTCCGGTCGAAGTTTTGCTAAAGTTTCTGCGTCTTCAAGCCGGAAAACTGCGCGATTTAAATAAAAAACCAGCGAACCTGAGTAAGTTTTTGTGTAACTGACAACGCAGGTTTGGGAATCAGTCATCGGTAAAATTATTTCTGCGGCTTTTTTGCCTGAAGCGTCTTGAGTCAGCGGAATTGCCACAAATAACGCTACAGTAAAAAATATCACTGCGCCGGCAAGTAGTCGGTTGAAAAATTTTTCGCGGCTGACAAAAAATCCTGCGAACAAAATTGCAATCGGCATCATGTATGGATAGGTGTAAGTTACATATTTTGTTGCGAAAGATTGAAAAACTACAAAGACTGTTACCGCCCAAATCAGCAGAAATTTTTCGCGCATATCAAGTTTTGGAAGTTTTCTTTCACGCCAAATTTTTTTTCCAACTGAAAAAATTACAGGTAAATTGAATGGCAAAGTTCCAAGCAAAAACACTGCCGCGTAATAATAAATTACATTTGTTTCGGGGTGTTCAGAAACTGTCGCACGCAGGTAATTATGTACGCCTAAAAAATTATCCAAAAAAATTTGTCCATGCATTATATACATTGGCAAATACCAAATTGCCGCAATTGAAAAAGTTATCGCCGTGCCCTGAATCAATTTTAATTTCAGCAAATGTTTCAAATCATTTTGAACTGCCAAGAAGATTAAAATTATTAAGCCCGGCAGAAAAAATCCAATCGGTCCTTTAGTCAAAATTGCAATTCCGGCAAAGGCGTAGGATATGTAATACAGATTGAAATTTTTATCTCGGTAGCCAATAAAAAATGTCATCAGCGTAATGGATATGCAACAAAACAAAGTTGCGTCGGTGATTATCGCGTGCGCAATATACCAATACTCCAACGACGCAGCCAAAATTGCCGCCGCAATGAACGCTAATTTTTTATTGTAAAGTTTGCTTGCAAAAAAATATGTCAGCAAAACTCCGCAAGTTGAAAATACCGCAGGAAAAAATCTTGACGCAAATTCATTAACGCCGAAAATTTTGTACGCTATTAAAAGTTCCCAGTAAAAAAATATCGGCTTGTCATACCAATAATTACCATAAATTCGCGGCGAAAAATAATCGCCGGACTCAAGCATTTCTTTTGCTGTCAATGTGTAACAACATTCTGTCGGGTCGGTTACAGGTATCCACCAGCCGCCGAAAAAAAATAAAATTGCACAAATCAAAAGCAAAAATTTTTTTGAGTATTTGTCATTCAAACCTTCCACCTTAAACCTTACCACCTTTCAGTTTGATTATAAATTTGCAACGCGTTTCTGTAAAGTTTAAAAAAATAATTGACAATGATTTTTATTTTGATAAAATAAACGCGATAATGATAAAAATTTTTATTTACATTTTGGAAGGTGACATAATGACTTTAAAAGACGCAAAGATAGGCTCGACAGTTCGGATTGACTCGCTCGCCGAATCTGAAATTACACAGCGACTTATGACAATGGGCTTGATACCAGGTACGCGCGTTGAAGTTTTAAGAAGTGCGCCACTTGGCGATCCAATAGCAATTCGCGTTCGTGCTTATCAGTTGGCAATTCGCAAAGACGATGCAGAAAAAATTTCTGTTTCCGAAGTTGCATAGTTAAGTTAGGAGTGAGAGATTAAATGGCTAACCTATCAGTTGCTTTGACAGGTAATCCCAATACCGGCAAATCGACAATTTTTAATGAACTTACAGGTGCAAGGCAGAAAATCGGCAACTGGCCTGGCGTAACTGTTGATAAAAAAGTCGGTGTTGTGGAATATCAAGGCAGAAAAATTTCTGTAGTTGATTTACCCGGCACTTATTCAATCAATGCGCGTTCACAAGAAGAGCAGGTTGTCAGCACTTATTTTCAAGAAAACAAGCCCGACATGGTCGTTAATGTCGTGGACGCGTCGAATATGGCGCGAAATTTATTTTTAACTGTTCAGCTTTTGGAGCAAAATATTCCGCTGGTTATAAATTTAAATATGATGGACGAAGCAGAGCGTCACGGAATTAAAGTTGATATTACTGCTTTGGAAAAGGCTTTTGGTATGCCTGTAACGCACACTGTCGGGCGCAGTAATGAAAGCGTCAGAACTTTGCTTGATGTCTTTACAAATACGCGCATGGAAAATTATCAGCCGAGTGAAATTCTTCAGGCGCATATTGCTAAAGTTCAGGAAATTCAAAACAGCGGTCAGCCTGCTGAAAAAATTGATGAAGAAATTATCGCGGCGCGTTATGACTTCATTGACCAAGTTATGGAAAAGGCTGTTACAATTAAAGCCGCAGATAAAACTTTCACAGACAAATTGGACAACTTCCTTTCGGACGGAATTTTGTCACTGGTAATTATGGTTGGTATGATGTGGCTGTTATTCCAAATAACTTTCAACTGGATTGGTCAGCCACTGGCAGATGCGCTTGCTGAATTTTTTGAAGAAAGCATAGCTGTTTCCGCAACAGAGGCTATGGAGTCAGCCGGCGTTGCAGATTGGATGGTATCTTTAGTTTCGGACGGTATTATTGTTGGCGTTGGCAGCGTTATTGGTTTTGTGCCGCTGATTTTTACACTGTTCTTCTTCCTGAGTTTTCTTGATGGCACAGGTTATATGGCGCGTGTTGCCTTCATTATGGATCCAATTATGCGCCGCGCAGGTTTAACCGGTAAAGGAATTATGCCGCTTATGATGGGATTCGGTTGCGGCGTACCTGCGATAATGGGCGCACGCACCCTT
>CAJOPJ010000214.1 GCA_905236325.1 uncultured Selenomonadaceae bacterium | reverse complement strand
GCCAAAAGTCCGAGCTCACAATCAGCGACGCCGCAACCTCTGTCGTTGTGCGGATGCAAACTTAAAACAACTTTGTCGCGGTACTTCAAATTTTGATTTATATAAGCAACTTGCATTGCGTAAACATGCGGCATACTCATTTCAACAGTCACAGGAATATTTATAATTGGCTTGCGGTCAAGTACAGGCTGCCAAACATCAAGAACTGCGTTACAAACTTCAAGCGCGTATTCCGGTTCAGTGCCTGTGAAACTTTCAGGCGAATATTCAAAGCGATAATTTGCGCCGGCTTGTTCAGTAAGTTCAAGCAGAAGTTTTGCGCCGTCAACTGCAATTTGCTTAATTTCGTCCTTAGACATTTTAAAAACCTGTTCGCGTTGTGCAAGTGAAGTTGAATTATAAACATGTACGATAGCATTTTTTGCGCCTTCCAACGCTTCAAAAGTTTTTTTGATAATGTGTTCGCGTGCTTGTGTCAAAACTTGAACAGTAACATCGTCCGGAATTAAATTGTCTTCAATCAACCTGCGCAAAAGTGCGTATTCAGTATCCGACGCTGCAGGAAATCCAACCTCAATTTCCTTAAAACCGACTTTGATTAAAGTTTTGTAAAATTCAATTTTTTCATCAAGACTCATCGGAATAATAAGCGACTGATTGCCGTCACGCAAATCAACACTGCACCAAATAGGCGCGTGATCGGGATATTCCTTTTGCGCCCAAGATAAATCAATTTGTGGCGGCATAAAATAGCCTTTGCTGTATTTTTTATAATTCTGCATTTTATGAATCCCTCCAATCGTGGAATATTATAATACACTTTGCAGATTGTCAATTTTTTTCAGACAGACTTTAGAAATGATAGTTTTTTTTCGATATAGTAGCAAAGGAAATATATCAATTTTCCGCGCAGTTTTTTTATTGGGAGGTGTAAAAAATGGTTGAAAAGATTGAAAAAATCACGCGCACAAAAGCTGTTGATAACGACGTTGGCAAAAGATTTGACAGTCGGGGTAACAACAGCGACGAAGAATATTCAGGCTTTGCAATGGCACTTCGACGCGAAATCAAAAAGTCTGAGCGCAAACCAAGTCAAATTCCCGATGCCTACAGATTGGAACTTAACAACTTGGGCGGAAATTGGCTTTATAACTATGGCGCGACTGATTTTAAAGTCCTGTTAAATTAAATTTTTGGAGGTTAACTAATTTTGAACTGCGACAAAAAATTTATGCAACTTGCGATTTTTGAAGCTAAGCAAGCATACCTTGAAGGCGAAGTTCCTATCGGTGCCGTCCTAATTGGCGAGGGCGGCATTTTAATTTGCAAAAATCACAATCGCATTGAACAATTACAAGACGCAACCGCGCACGCAGAAATTTTAATTTTGCAGGAAGCAAGTAAAATTTTAAATCGGCGCAGATTAAAAAATTGTACACTTTATGTAACTTTGGAGCCTTGTCCAATGTGCGCAGGTGCTTTAGTTTTAAGTCGTGTTGACAGGTTAGTTTATGGCGCAGTTGATTCAAAATTCGGTGCGGCTGAATCAATTTTCAACATTACAAACAATCCTGCGCTGAATCATCAATTAAAAGTCACTGCCGGAGTTTTGGAATCTGAATGTAAAAATTTAATGCAGAAATTTTTTGCAGAACGCCGCACCAATATTGACAGCAAAATCAGCTGATTTTATAATTCCTGCGGAGGTGTTCAGGTTGCCGACAAAAACTAAACAAAAAAATAAAAACCTTGTCTATCAAGGCAATCCACTAATTCAGTCGCGGAAAGGCTTTTCAACCATTGCAACGCGCCTTTTTTTATTGGACTTATGACTTTAAATCCGCACTTGTCAAATAATGATAAATATTTTGATTCTGAATTTCCTGAGTGCATAATTTCGCCTTCCGAACTGGTTAAACTTTTCGGCAATCATTTTTATTTGAACAGCTTGAAGGAAGAATGTCGCAAACTCTACAGCACGACAATTGAATTAAATTCCCCAAACGGCGGCTGGGAATTGGTGCGCGTTTATGAAATAATGAAGTATGAACCGAAAGTCGGCTTGCATATGAAATTTGATAACAGAATGAAGCCTTTTTTGTTGGATATGGTAAAAGGCAACTACACTGCGATAAATATTGAGCAGATTTTTAAATTGACTTCGCCTTACGCAGTGCGCTTGTTGGAACTTTGTTTGCAATATAAAAATATGTTCAAAAATGGCAAGATAAAGCGTTCAATGACTGAGGAATCAATCAGATTTTATTTGAATGTGCCGGAAAATGCTTACATTGGGCGAATTGATAATTTTAAAAAAAATGTTTTGGACGAACCGATAAAAGAAATTACCGAAAAAACAGATTTTATTATGAACTACACAACTGAAAAAGTCGGGCGACGCATTAAAAATTTTGTCTTTGAATTGAACACAACAAAAGTTTCTGAAGAAAATTGCAATATCCAATTCAAGTTTGAAATATTTTATACTGAAAATCTTGATACAGCATTTGAAAGTTTATAAAAAATTTTTTTTAACGGCAGGAATAATCAGTTTGACTTAATACGCGTTGTAAGGTATAATTCCTTTCGACGGAGGTCATAAAATGGAAGATAGCGTAGCGAGCACATTAGATACTGTCGCGCCGGACGGTTACGATAAATACGACTCAATGACTGACGAAGAATTGATTGTCGAAATTAAAGAAAAGTTTGACACTGCCGCATTGGACTACTTAATACACAGGTACAGAAGTTTTGTCCGCGCAAAGGCAAGGTCATATTTTTTAATCGGCGCAGATCGCGAAGATATCATTCAAGAAGGTATGATTGGTTTTTATAAAGCAGTGCGCGACTTCAAAAGTGATAAGTTATCTTCTTTTCACGCATTTGCCGAACTTTGCGTAACCAGACAAATTATAACTGCAATAAAAACAGCAACCAGGCAAAAACATATTCCGCTGACCTCCTACATTTCGCTTAACAAGCCAATTTATGATGAAGATTCAGACAGAACTTTGCTTGATGTTTTGTCCGGCGTAAAAGTTGCCGATCCTGAAGAACTTGTCATAAGTCGTGAAGAATTTTTAGCCATTGAAAAGAAAATGGAAGAAATTTTAAGCGATCTGGAATGGCAGGTTTTAATGGCTTATCTTGACGGCAAAAGCTATCAAGAAATTGCACAAGGCTTAAAACGGCATGTTAAATCAATCGACAACGCACTTCAACGCGTCAAACGCAAGCTGGAGCGTTATGTTGCAAGTCGCGGCGAATCAATCGACATTGGAACTGTTTATCGCGGTCTTTCTACAATAGATCACAGAATTTCGCAGAATAGATAAATTGTAGCTTTTTGGGTGCAGTAAATTCAAAACTGTACCCTATTTTTTTAGGAGGTTGAAAAAATGGCAAAAGCAACCACTCACAAAGATGTAATTGTGATTGGCGCAGGTATGGCAGGGCTTACTGCCGCAATGTATGTCGGCAGAATGAACTTGAGCGTTTTGGTTTTGGAAAATGGAATTATTGGCGGTCAAATTGCAAATGCAACTGAAATTGAAAATTTTCCCGGCTTTGTCAAAATCAGCGGCAAAGATTTAATTGCAACGCTTCAAACGCAGGCTGAAAATTTTGGCGCAGTTATTGATGAATTTGACACAATTGTTTCAGTCGATTTAAAAGCAACACCTAAAATTGTTGAAACTGAAGAAAAAATTTATACTACCGATGTTGTAATAATAGCCTCCGGAATGGAACGCAGAAAACTGCCCTTGCCGACTGAAAAAAAATATTCAGGCCGCGGCGTTCACTACTGCGAACTTTGCGACGGCTACAAATACAGAGACAAAATTATTGCTGTTATGGGCGGCGGAAATGCTGCAGTTGACGCGGCAATTTTCCTTACAAAATACTCAGACAAAATTTATTTAATTCAACGCTCGGAACTGCGCGCTGACGAAGTCACTAAACAAAAACTTTACGCAAATAAAAATATCAAGGTTCTGTTGCAAACTGAAATTCAAAAGCTCAGCGGCAATAAAAAACTTGAAAGCATAGAAATTTTGAACAAGACTACAGGCGAAGTTTCAACATTGCCGGTTGACGGAATTTTTGTAAATATCGGCGTTGTACCAAATACTGAACTGTTTAAAAATCAGCTTGAACTTTCGGCAAATGGCAAAATTATTGCCGGCGAAGATTGTAAAACTTCGATTGAAGGCGTTTTTGCTGCCGGTGATGTGCGTGAAAAACAAATTCGACAACTGACAACTGCTGCGGCGGACGGAACTACTGTTGCGCTTTTGGCTGAAAAATATTTGTCAAAATTGAAAAATTAGTTTATAATCACGCAGTTTTTGAAAGGAGAGGTTTTTTATGATCAAAGAAGATTTAAAATCAACAGTCCAAGATATGATTGTTGCTCCAAGTTGCCATCCTGACTTGCAAGCAGCAGGTAAGGCTTGGCTTTATGAATTTGGCAAAGAAGGCGAACCTCAAGCAGCGCACAATTTAGTTATTGAAGCTGAGGCTTGTTTGCAAACTGTTGACGGCTTGGTTGCTTTTGTTAATTCACCGGCTGCAAAAAAAATTTTCGGCGACAATTTTGACAATTTTTATAAGCATGTTGAGGAACTTAAAGCCGGCGGTGCTGAATATTGTGATTGCGCGGCTTGTAAAGCTGCAAAAGTTGTCCTCGACAATCAATCAGTAATTTTGAACTAAAAAAAAAACAAAAAAATTTCGCTCCGATAATTTCGGAGTGTTTTTTTTGTTTCAAGATTTAACCTTTATTTTTAAAAAAAAACTTTCGATATAAAATTGAGGTGATTTTTAATGCAGGAAATAAAGATTCAGCAAAATTTTTCGGCAAGTTACAGAAGCGTCAGTTTTAACAGCGAAAATTCAGCGTCAAATTTTAAATCGCTGTTGACTGAAAATTTATCTGCCCTGCCTGCAGATTTTGAAAACTACACTTGCAAAAAATTTTTCGCGCCGGACATAAACTTCAATTTTCCGCCGGCAAATGCGCCTGATTATTTTAAAAATGCTTGGTATGATGTTGCAAGCCAACTTGAGGACTTTTCAAATTTCAGCGGCGAAATTGCAACTTCAATTCAGTACGGCTACTATTTTTCAATGACTGAACAAACTGCTTTTCAGGGCTACAACGCAATGCAGACGCGCGTTGAAACTTTGGGCGCAGTCGGTTGTTTGCAACTTTCAATTCGCGCGACTGAAGATTTTTATACAAATAATCTCGATACCGAACAAAATTTTATCGACACAATTAAAACTTCACTTAACGCAATGCAAGAAATTTTGCAAAAATGTTTGGAAAGCGGCGACAGTCAAATTGAACAGCAAATTAAACTTGCCGACATTGATTTTCAAACTGCAAAGGCAAATATTCTGCAACAACGCGAACTTTATTTAAAGTCGCAAGATGAAAA
The DNA here is from genome assembly GCA_905236325.1 of uncultured Selenomonadaceae bacterium. Taxonomy (GTDB): domain Bacteria; phylum Bacillota; class Negativicutes; order Selenomonadales; family Selenomonadaceae; genus Quinella. The sequence continues at coordinate 1,436 of CAJOPJ010000214.1, read as the reverse complement.
TGATTGGCGCACAATGAGCGATGAAAAATTTGAAAAAGTTATCGACAGCGTTCAGCCGACTTTTACAAAATTTTTGCCCGACGGCACTGTTATTACTATAGATTCCGCCACCGGCAAAGTTTTAGATATTACAAAGCCAAGTCCGCTGGAAAATATTTTAATTTAAAAAAAACACTTTATATCACAAAAAATTTTTTGGAGGCGGCAATGAAAAATTCAGACAAAATTTTGGCTTGGGCAACTGAAATTCAAGCCATTGCGCAAACAGGTCTTTATTACTGCACTGACAAATTCGACGCAGAAAGATTTCAACGCCTGCGCGAAATTTCTGCCGATATGCTGGCTGAAAAATCTGCGCTGTCACTTGCGACTGTTCAAGATTTTTTTTGCAAAGATGTCGGCTATCAAACACCAAAAGTTGATACGCGCGCCGCAATTTTTAAGGACGACAAAATTTTGCTTGTTTGCGAAAGTGACGGCAGATGGACTTTACCGGGCGGCTGGTGCGATGTCGATTGTTCGCCGGCTGAAAATACTGTCAAGGAAGTTCGCGAAGAAGCCGGTCTTTTTGTCACAGTTGAAAAATTGGTTGCCGTCCACGACAGAAACAAACGCAACGCTCAAACTTACGCATTTGGCGTTGTAAAAATTTTTTTTATCTGTATTGCCAATGGTGGATTTTTTCAACCAAATATTGAAACTGTTAAATCAAAATATTTTGCTGAAAATGAACTGCCTGAAAATTTTGCAGCTGAAAAATGTACTCCTGCACAAGTTAAACTTTGTTTTGAAGCTAATCGCACTGAAAATTGGCAAGTTCAATTTGATTAAAAAATTTCTGCGCCTCAGGGCGTTTTTTTTTATAATCAGCAAAAAAAATTGCGCAATTTTGCGCATTTGGTTTCAGTAATTTATTTTTGACTCTTGAATAAATCAGCTTTTTATCTGACATTGATTAGCCTGTGCGTCTGAGGAATTACACGCACATCATTTAAAATTTTCAGCGCGTGCGATTGTAGTTGTAAAATTTTTTCGGCAGAGGCAGCTTTAATTTTTCCAACCGGCGTTACAGGTTGCAAAATCAGCAAAATATCAGCCGAAACTTCAGCAATTAAACTGACAGCCGCGTCAAATTCAGCAAGTGTAGTTTCAGCCGACACAACAATTTTTGCATATAAATCTTTCAGCGCGGCAATTTGTAAAAATTTTCTGTGCCTGTCGAAATAATTTTCACCGACAACGCTTGGTAATTTAATATCCATGCTGATTATATCAACGCAATCTAAAATTTTTTCAAGTTCAGCAAACAAGGTGCCATTAGTTTCCAGAAAAATTTTTAAGCCGAATTTTTTTAACTGCCTTGCAACTTCAAAAATAAATTGCCAATGCAAAAGTGGCTCGCCGCCGGTAAAACTTACTGAATGAATCGGCGTTTC
>CAJOPJ010000213.1 GCA_905236325.1 uncultured Selenomonadaceae bacterium | reverse complement strand
TTTGCAAGTTCAGGATTTTTCAGCGCACGAATTTTTGCAGTCGCTTCATAGCCATTCATCACAGGCATTTGAATATCCATTAAAACCGCGTCGAAGTCGCCGACTTTCGAGGCGGCTATTTTTTTTACTGCTTCTTCACCGTTGCTTGCAGTTTCAACAATAAAGCCGCTTTCTTCAAGCAGCATTTTTGCAATTTCTCGGTTAACTTCAATGTCATCAACCAGCAATAATTTTTTGCCGGTAAAATCAATTTCGTCAAATGCACTTTCCTGGTTTTCATCTGAAGAGCTGTCCATTTCAGAAACTTCAAACTGCAAGTTGATAATAAATTCAGTGCCTTGATTCGGCGCAGTTTTAACCTCAATTGTGCCCTTCATTAAGTCAATAATGTTTTTTGTAATTGCCATACCAAGACCTGTGCCTTGAATTTTGCTGACTGTTGAAGTTCTTTCGCGTTCAAATGCTTCAAAAACTTTCGTAGCAAATTCTGCAGTCATTCCAATACCGCTATCCTTGACGCGCAGTTCATATTTGCCAAAATTTATTTCGCGCAAGTTGACAGAAATTTTTCCACCATTTGGAGTAAATTTATAAGCATTTGAAAGCAAATTTAGTAGCACGCGATTAAGTCTGTTTGCATCGCAGATAACAAATTTATTTTGAACTTGAACATCGACATTGAAAGAAATATTTTTAGTTTGCATTTGCGTTGTGAACATATCGCGCACTTCAGAAAAAATTTTTTCAAGATTGTTGGGTGAATTTTCCAGTTCCATTTTGCCGCTTTCAATCCTGCTCATTTCAAGTACATCATTTATCAAGTTAAGCAAGTGATGACTTGACGCTTCAATTTTAGACAAAAAATTTTTTATCGCCACAGGCAAATTTTCTTCGCGTTTTGCAAGTTCAATATAACCAATAATTGCGTTCATTGGCGTTCTGATATCGTGTGACATATTAAATAGGAAAGTTGTTTTGGCTTTGCTGGATTGTTCGGCTCGTTCTTTTGCGGCGATAAGTTCAACCTGTTTTGCTTGAAGTTCTTTCTGTTGGCTGTCGATGGTTTCAAAATTTTCCTGCAAAGTTTCTGTGTGTTTATATTGCAAAGCTATTCCAAGCATTAGCAAAATTGCAAAAATTGTTGAGCCGACAATCATTGAAATCAGCCATGGGCGATTTTCTATCATTTGCGTCAGCGTCATATTTTCATAATGATAGCTGATCCATTTTTGATGAAGTTCTTCAAGGCGACCTTCCTGTTGCATTTGTATTAAAACTGCATTTAATTTTACGCGCAACATTGTGGCTTCGGGGTGCATTACAAGTGAACAATAAACATGCGTTACGGCGTAACTTGGAAAAAAATCTGTCATGTCATACTTTTCAAGATAAGCACTGCCAACTTGAATTGGACAAATTACAAATTCATATTCGCCCGCCTTCAAGTCTTGAAAAATTGTGTCATAATTGTCAACATAAGTAATCTCATCGTCCAAACCAAGTCCCGGAACATGATGACGCGACGCAACGCGCCTGCCGTACAAATCAGCAACAGAACTGACGCGCCGCTTGCCATAAACTACATATTGCTTTTCAGTTGTCGGTAGCGTCGCTAAAATATTTTCATTGCCAACAATTAAATCAGATTCCATATTCATTACAACATCAACATTGTCGTCAAGGAAAAATTTTTCAGTTTCGTGCCAATCGACAAGTTTTAAATCTAAATTCATCTGCAACCTGTTTGCAATTTCATTTATCATTTCAACGTCCAGCCCTTGATAGTTGCCGACCGAATCAATGTAGGAATATGGCGCGTAGTCGTTGTCAGTCACGACATGCAAAGTTTTTGTAAAAGTGTTGCGCGGATAAACTATAACTTTAGGTTCCGGGCGAAATGAATCTGCTAAATAAAAATAAAAAATTGTGAAGACTAAAGTCAAAACAAGCGGCAAAAAAATTATTCCAAAAATTAAATTGCGCTTAGTTGTAAAAAATTCAAAATTATTTTTATTTGCTTTCATTGTAGTATCCTTTCGCCGAAAAAATTTTGGTTACTGATTCGGCAATGAATTTGCAATGTTTAGATAATATTGCGCCTTTTCATTGTCACCAAGAACTCGATAGCAAATTGATAAATTTTTATAAGCGTCAACAAAATCCGGCTTAAGTTCCACAGCTTTTTGCAAATCAGCCATTGCTTGTTCATAATTTCCAAGCTTTATAAAAGATTTTGCGCGACTGCAATAGGCAATGGCAAAGTCAGAATTTAATTGAATTGCCACGTCATAATCTTCAATCGCACGGCTGTGATTTTGCATATTTTGATAGACATCGCCGCGACGATTTCTTGCATTTTCATCGTTCGGATTTTTTGAAATAATTTCATTGTAAGTTTTCAATGCGGCTTGATAGTCGCCTTGAGAAATTTGTTTTTCGCCCTGCGAGGCCATTTGTTCCAAAATTGCCTGTTTGTCTTCTTCGGAGAGGTTTGAGTCGTTCAGATTTTTTGCTTTATCGGCAAGTTCGGTTTCAGAATTATTTTCGGTTTCAGAATTATTTTCAGGTTGATTTTGCGATTGAAATTGTTCATGTTCAGCAGGCTTAAAACTTTGACCGACAAAAGTTGGATTTTCCGACGCAGTTTCACTTTCGCCGCCGAAATTTTCAACCAACTGCTGAATAATAATCAAAATTACAAATACTACAAAAAAAACTATTCCAAATGCCGTCCAGCCGCTGAAAAAACTTTCTTGATTATTTTTTTTAGTCATTTGATTTTCCACCTTTAAAATAAATATTTTTTACTTCGTCGGCAATTTGATAAATATTTGTTGGTTGAAAGTGAATGTTATAACCGACAAAGTAAGGCGAAGTTGCAAATCGCGGCATAACTTTGGCAAAAATTTTTTCGCCTTGCCGATAGAAAAAAATATTGTAACTTGTCAGATTTTTTCGGAAGTGATTCATCAAATAATGCACGGCAATTTGCAGATAATCAGCCAGAGTATCTAAATTTCCGCCCGGCTCAACAATGATATTTAGTTCGCCGAATCCGACACGTGGTTTATTTGAAATGTTTATTTGCACGCCGTCAGATTTTGCAATTTCAATGCCTTCAAGTTCAATTTCTTCAAAAAGCAATTCAGAATCAAGTTTTGGAAAAGCGACAATTTGCATATGCGCGTGCAAAATTGTTCCGCCGCTCATTGGACCGAAATTTTTAAAAAACAAAACTTCGGCGTACTTGCCTGAATTTAAAAGTTCGCGCCAATGTTTAAGCCCCATTTTGATAACTCGGCGCATATGTTCTTTTGTATAATTTGGCATGTCGTTGTGACCTTTGCCTTCAATCAAAACAAATTGATCTGCGCCATCAATTACAGTGTATTTGTTGCGCAGAAAAATTATATCGCCGTCGGTGTCGATAATATTTTGCAATTCTTCCACGTGGCAAAATGGACAATAATTATTTGTGCTGTTCATAGTCGCCGGCTTATTTTTTCCAATTTCGGTATTGAATTTTATAAAATTTATTTTCATTGCAATCACTTCAACTTTTTTTTGAAATTATAATGTTGAATTTTATTTTTTGCAATAATTCGATTCTTAGTTAACAAAAATAAGCCTATAAGTTGCCTAAAAAATTTTTGCGCTGTATAATTTTACAAATAAAATTTTACACAAAGGATTGAGCCGCGTGGAAAAAAAATCAAAACAAAATTTAATTCGCAATACTGTTATCGGTAGCGTATTTTTTATTGTCGTGATGTTCATTGTTACAATTTGGAATGGAAAAAATGTCAGCTTGGACACTGAAAACGCAGTTCGCACGGTTAGTCTTTTGTACTTGGACGAACTTGCCGGAAGGCGCGAACAGGTTGTTTCTTCGACTTTGACCGGCTACATTTCCAACATGAATATTGCGCTTGGTTTGTTGGAACGCGACGACCTAAGCAGCGTTGAAAAAATGCAAGCCTATCAAGCAAAAATGAAACAACTTTATCGGCTTGAAAAATTTGCTTTTGTGGATAGTGACGGCTTAATTTACACTTCACGCGGCACACGCAATGATATAAATCAATATCAATTCGACTACAAAAATTTGACTGAGCCGCAAATTTCTATAAAAAATCTCAACACCGGCAACAAAAAAGTCATCGTCGCAGTGCCTGTCGATAATCTGCAATTTCAAGGCAAAACTTTGATTGTATGTTTTATGGAAATTGACATGAATTTGATGTTGGAAAGTCTTTCGTTGCAAACAGGCAACAACGACACAACTTTTTGCAATGTTTACACGCAGGACGGCATTTCGCTGACAAATGTTGTGCTCGGCGGACTTTCCGGCGAAAAAAATATTTTCAATGCGCTAAATTCTGCAAATTTTGAAAATCAATCTGACTTGGAAAATATGCAAAATTATTTCAAAAGCGGCAAAAAAGGCGTTGTAAGTTTCACAATCGGCGGCGTGCAAGAAACTTTGTATTATGTGCCTGTGCGCGGAACGAACTGGATTTTGACTTATTTGATTCGTGAAAGCGTAATCAGCAACAAAATCAGTGCAATTACCGAAGGAATTATTTTTAGAAATTTTGTTCAGTCGATTGTGGCAACTTTAATTTTGTTCGCCTTGTTTGCGGCTGTGATTTTTCAACTTCGCAAAAATGCAAAAATGACTTTGGAACGCGAAACTGCAGAAACTGAAAACAGAATTAAGCAGCAGGAACTTGAAGAACAGCTTGCACTTCAGGAAGAACTTTTGGCGCAGGAACATCACAGGGCACAACAGGACAATATGATCAATGCTTTAGCGTCAAATTACAAAAGCGTTTATTATGTAAATCTTGACGCGAACGACGGCATTTGTTACAAAAAATCTTGGAATGTTCAAGGCTCTTCGGACGAAGGCGAACATTTTCCTTTCTATGATAAATTTCAAAAATACGCACAAAATTTTGTGGCTCAAGAGTACCGCAAGGAATTTTTAAATTTTATTGAACCGGCAAACATTCGCAACGCTTTGACTAAAGACGCGATAATTTCCTACAGTTACTTGGTTCAACGCGAAGGCAGGGAATTTTTTGAAATGTTGCGTTTTGCCAGCGTCAAAGAACAAAATAATATTATCGGCGCAGGATTTTTAGATGTTGATGACCAAATGCGCGATTCAATGTCGAAAAGTCAGGCACTCAGTGACGCATTAAAAACTGCCGAAGAAGCAAACAAAGCTAAAACTGCCTTCCTATCAAGTATGTCGCACGAAATCCGCACGCCAATGAACGCTATTATCGGACTGAACAGCTTGGCACTGCATGAAAAAAATTTGCCGTCGCCGGTTAAAGATTATCTTGAAAAAATCGGCACCAGCGCACAGCATCTGCTGAGTTTGATAAATGATGTTTTGGATATGTCGCGAATTGAAAGTGGCAGAATGACTGTCAAGAATGAGGAATTTTCATTTTCAAAATTGATTGAACAGATTAACACGATTTTTAGCGCACAGTGCCAAGAAAAAGAAATTAACTACAACTGCAGATTTAATGGCGAAGTCAGTGATAATTATATCGGCGACCAGATGAAGTTACAGCAAATTTTGATTAACCTGTTGAGCAACGCTGTAAAATTTACTCCAAAAGGCGGTAACATTGATTTTGTCGTGGAAAAAATTGCTGAATTTGAAAATAAATCGACAATTCAATTTGAAGTCAAAGACACAGGTATTGGTATGTCGAAAGATTTTTTGCCGAAAATTTTTGAAGCGTTCAGCCAAGAAAATTCAACAACTACAAGCAAATATGGCAGTACCGGTCTTGGTATGGCAATTACAAAAAATATTGTCGAAATGTTGAACGGCAAAATTTCTGTCGAATCTGAAAAAAATATCGGCTCAACTTTCACAGTAGCGATAACTTTAATAAATTCAGAAAAAAATAATGTCACGGACGACATTGAAATTAAGCCGCAAGATTTAAGCGTACTTGTGATTGATGACGATAAAATTGCTTGTGACCACGCAAAATTGGTTTTGGAACAGGTTGGAATTTCAGTTGAAACAGTTTTGTCAGGCAAAGAAGCAGTCGAAATGGTAAAACTGAATCACGCGCGCCGAAAGCCTTACGACTTGATAATTGTTGATTGGAAAATGCCTGAACTTGACGGCTTGGAAGTCACGCGGCAAATCAGACAAATTATCGGCAATGAAAGTGCGATAATTATCTTAACTGCTTACAATTGGGATGACATTCAGCAAGAAGCGTTGTCAGTCGGCGTGGATAGTTTTATTTCAAAGCCGCTGTTTCCAGGTCATTTGCTTGAGGAATTTAAAACCGCATTGAAGAAAAAAAATAAATCCTCCGCAACTGAAAAAACAAAAGCAGATTTAACAGGCAAAAAAATTTTATTGGCTGAAGATATGCAGGTCAACGCAGAAATTATGATTATGGTTTTGCAAATGCGCGAAATGGAAGTTGACCACGCAGAAAATGGATTGCAGGTTGTTGAAATGTTTGAAAAGTCGCCTGAAAATTATTACGCGGCAGTTTTAATGGACGTTAGGATGCCTGAAATGGACGGCTTGCAGGCAACTGAAAAAATCCGACAACTTGACAGAGCCGACGCTAAAACTG